>JAFCZJ010000125.1 GCA_019314375.1 Deltaproteobacteria bacterium
GACGCGACTTGGGTGGCTGGGGTCGGATAGATAAGGTCTATGGGCAAGTTCCGGTCTCAAGCGAGCAGATTTTGCACCCTGAAAAGTACTTCGACAAGCTGGATGCGCCGACTCATGTGGATATGAGCTGGCAGAAAAGCGCCATGGCTGAAGGGTCGGCCTGGGTTCAGGTTTATGCGGATGTGCTGGGTGAGTTCATGTGGCGCCTGGTGTTGGGCGGGCTTGACGATGGCGATGAAAGACGCCGGGCGGCGGCCGGTTGGGATGGAGATGGGCTGCGCGTTTGGCGGCGTGCCTCCGATGGTGCGCTGGCCTGGCTTGCCTTGACGGTTTGGGACTCGGAATCCGATGCCGTGGAGTTTGCCGGCGCCTTGGCGAAGACCGTCGCGGGTCGTTGGCCCGGCGCCAAGCGTCAGGCCATCGATGATCTGCCGCGCATGCGATGGAAAACCAGGGATGGCAGGCAGGTTTTGTTGCAGCGTTTTGGGGATTGGGTCTTGGTCATCGAGGGCCTGCCCTCGGCCGATTGCGATCGTCTGCTGAGGGTTTTCGGCTCATCCGGAAAATAGGCACATACGGTCTGGCAGCGTGTTAGCATGGTTGGAGATAAGGAGGCTGTGGCCATGAAAAGAAGTGTTTGGATTCTGTGCGGCCTTTTTCTTTTGGCGAGTCTTCCGCTGAAGGCTGCCGTCGTCAAGGGGCCCTACCTGCAAGATGTGCGCAGCGACAGCATCGTGGTCCTGGTGGAAACCGACGTCAATCAGACCTGTGTTGTTGAATGGGGTGAGGGCTTTTCCCAGAGTCAGACACTGGAGGCCGATGGTTTCCATCAGCAGGGCCGCGTGAGCGGCTTGAGCCCCTCGACTTGTTTCCCCTATCGGGTTCGATGCGGCACGGAAACCACGCCCCAGGCCAGCCCCCAGGCCAGCTTCTGCGCAGCGGCTTTGCCTGGCGAGGCTTTCCGTTTCGTCCTTTTCGGCGACACGCGCAGCAATCACGATATGCACCGACAGGTGGCAGAGCGTATTCGGGCGGAGCATCCGGATTTTTTCATCAATTCTGGCGATTTGGTGTCCAACGGGGAAAACGAGGAGGACTGGGTCCCCTTTTTCGAAGCGGAGGCGGATCTGCTTCGTGAGGTGCCCTTGTATCCGGTGGTGGGCAACCATGACGAAGAAGACGGGGTGGTGGATCGGTATCAGCGCTTGTTTGCCCCTCCGACGGAGAGTTCGGGCTCAGAGCGCTACTATGTTTTTTCGTATGGCAATGCGCGATTTGTTGTGCTCGACAACCAGTCGAGTCTCCTGCTTGCGCAAAAGTCCTGGTTCGAAGAAGTGCTGGATGAGGCCGCCGCGGATCCGGCGGTGGAACATCTCTTCGTCATTTTGCATGAGAACATGTATTCGTCCAAGGACGGGCGCAGCGGTGATTGGTATTTTCGTTCCTGGCGCAATTTGATGAAGGACAAAGGCGTCAATATGGTTTTCGCCGGCCACGATCACTATTACGAGCGGGGCGAGGCGGACAACGGACTGCCGTACATCATTGCCGGTGGGGGTGCTGCCGGACTCTACGATACGGAAAATCCCACCGAAGGCGACCCCATTGATGTTTTCTATCCCGCGCACCGCATTTGGTATTCTCGTTCCGTCAATCACTATATTTGCATTGATATCCATGGGCCCCATTTGAATGCCTGCACCAAGGATTCTCAGGGCGTGGCGTTTGATTGTTTTTCCTATGGAGAAATGCCGGATGCAGGCATGCCGGATGCTGGTGAAGAAGATGCGGGCCAGGAGGACGCGGGCGTACTGGATGCGGGCATTGCGGATGCCGGGGGTGATCAGGATGGTGGACTGGATGGGGGCGTGTCGGACGCCGGAGAGGTGGATGGGGCTGATGACGGGGGCGGGCAGGAGGCGGACACGGGTTCCGCCTGTGATTGTTCCGGGCAGTCGGAGGACCTGGTTTGCGGTGAAGATGGTGTGACCTACGACAATCTTTGTGTTTTGGATTGCGCCCAGGTGGGCATGCGTCACCACGGCGCTTGCGAAGAGGATGCGGACCCTTGCGATTGTCCTGATCTGGACGAGCCGGTCTGTGGACAAGACGGGGTCACCTATCGCAACCCTTGCGTTATGATTTGCATGGGCGTGGATGGGGAACATGAGGGCCCTTGTTCGGAGGATGGTTGCGCATGTGGGCAGGCCATGGGTTTTTCCGGATTGGGCTTTCTCTTGATTGGGCTGTTTTTGTTAAGGATGCGGCTGCGCTTGACAGGCTGGCGATTCAAGGTCTAGCCTGTGCGACACTTGAACACCAAACCAAGGGACGGTTATGACTGAGGCATCCGAGAAGAAAGAAAGCGTGAAAGGCCGCCAGGCTCAACGTGAGGAAAGAACTCGCGGGCAACGAACCTTGATCATCAATGTCATGCTCATGTTCTTTGTGTCCATCGTGGTTTTTGTGATCGGCATCTATTTTTTCATCGTGCCCAGGATGGTGCGCCAGCAGCTCGATGCCCAATACTCGGCGGCCGAGGTCAGGCAGTTGAAGCAGCAAGTTGACTATCTGCAGCGGGCCCGGGTGGCCAAACCACAGGCCAAGGCGGTGATCACAGCCACGCCTGTCGCGGTTGACAAGCCAGCCAAGCCTGCCGCCGTAGTCAAGCCTGCCGCCGTAGTCAAGCCGGATGCAGCAGCCAAGCCGGATGCAGCAGCCAAGCCGGATGCAGCAGCCAAGCCGGATGCAGCAGCCAAGCCGGTCAAGGCGCTGCCTGCTCCGAAGCCTGCCGCAGCAAAAAAGCCAACTCCTTAATTATTCGAGCTCTTCGATTGCGATGCCGGGCGGTGGGGTGAGCTGGAACAGGCTGTCATCCAGCTTGGGGTCCACCTCCACCTCTTTGATGCGCAGTTTCAGCTTCATCTTTTCACCCGGCATTTCGAATTCTACTTTGCGAGGCAGGAAACCTTGCCAGTCCTTGTACTTCAGGGTGAAGTAGGTTTCCCCATCGGTCCAGACCTTCGCCTCCACCGGGTGCATGCTGATCGGGTCCACCAGGATCTCTTGGATCTGCTTGTCCTTACTCAGGGTGAGCAGGAACAGGCCTTTTTCTTTTTTCCATTCGATACGGGCTTGATCGAAGGCGATGAGGGGCGGCTCGCCCATGAGGAGGCCGACCACGGCCTCGGGTTGCATGGGCACCGGCAGCATGCGGGCGATGTGTTCGGGGCGGGCCGGGCCCCTCAGAAAACGACCTTTGTTTAGATCCCAGATCGAGAACACCGTGTTATCCAACACCAGGATGGAGATGGGTTGATCAAAGAAACTTTCGGTTTCAAAACGAAGGCGTGCCGGGCGTTGGGCGGTGTAGACCATGTGGGCTTTGATGCGTTGGCCTCGGCGGCGCATGTCCACCACGCCGACGGCTCGGATGGATTGGGTCCGCTTGGTCTCTTGAGCCATGGCAGCCAGGAGTTCGTCAGGTTTTACAAATCGTCTGGTCTCAGGTGGCTGGTTGCCGCGACGATGGGGGCAGGCGGTCAACAACAACAGACCCAGGCTTGCCAGAAGCCAGCAAGCCGCCCGGTGTGGGGGATCCTGGGTCATAGCAGCACCGACAGGCTACCCAACAAATCAAAGAAGGCCTCGGCAGAGAAGAAAATGAACCGCACATCTCCAAAAGACAGCTGATCTCCGTCGTGCAGGTAGCGCGATTGCCTGGCAGGCAGGGGCTGTCCGTTGACCTGTGTACCGTTGGTTGATCCGGTGTCGGTCAGCATGATCCGACCCGCATCTTGGTCGGCTTTGAAAAAGGCATGGTGCTTGGATACGGTGAGATCCGCCAAGGCAATGTCGTTGGTCTCGGTTCGGCCCACTAAGACCTTCTCTGAGAAGGAATCCGCCACGGTTTTGGTTAGTTCGATGACCTGATCCAGTGGACTGGGCGGGATGGGCTCGACGCGAACTTCCTTGGTCTTGGGATCAATGCGCATCTTCAAGGTGGAGCGATACTCGTTGCGAGGATCGGCCGCGTTGGAATCCGATCGCTGGACCAATACGGCGTGTGGATGCCTTTCGACAAAGGCAACACGGTCCAGTTGGTGGGCCGACTGCAAGAAGTCCTTGATTTGTGATGGCATGATGATTGCTCGTTTGAAATCCTCCGAAATCATAGATACTTGCGGGATTGTTGTCAAGTTTGAGCCCCAGAGGCTACAATCTCTCCATGAGCGAAAATGACGAGAAATTGGGACAGAGTCAGCCTGAACGGGAGGGGTCGGTTTCTGCACTTGAGGACGTTCGGGCCTGCCTTCGGCGTTTGGATGCCGTGAATCCCAAAATCAACGCCTTCTTGCGGGTGCATCGGGAGCAGGTCGTCGAAGAGGCGAAAAAGCTCGATGCCTCGCGGCAGCAAGGCGGAGCCATGGGTGAGCTGGCCGGCTTGCCTGTGGCCATCAAGGACAACATTGACGAGGCGGGCCGTGTTTCCAGTGGTGGTTCAGCGGCTTACGCCGAGCGCCGACCCGAACGGGATGCCAAGGTAGTCGAGTTGTTGCGGCAGGCGGGAGCCTTGGTGGTCGGGCGAAGTAATATGCACGAGTTGGCGAACGGGGTGACCTGCGATAACTCACACTACGGTCCGGTTCGCAACCCCTGGGGTCTTGAACTGACGCCTGGCGGCTCCAGCGGTGGCTCGGCTGCCGCTGTCGCTGCCGGCATCGTGGACCTGGCCCTGGGCACGGACACGGGCGGCTCGGTGCGAATTCCGGCCAGTCTTTGCGGCGTGGTGGGTTTCAAGCCGACGCGGGCCTTGATCTCGACCGAGGGTGTCATGCCTTTGTCGACCAGTCTGGACCACGTGGGGCCCTTGGTCCGGCGGGTGAAGGACCTGGGGCGGGTTATGCGAAGCCTGGCGCCGGACCTGCATGGCGAAAGCTTCCAAGAATCGGCCGGGCTCGGTGGATTGCGGCTGGGGGTCTTGGACGGATTCGGCCTGGCTCCGGAGGCAGGGATAGTGGACTGTTTCGAGAGGGCGCTTTCGGTCTTGGATGGCGCAGGTGTGGCCTTGATCGGCATACGGGTGCCTGAGCTTGAGCTTGGCTTGAGGACTTTGGCCGGCATTTATCCTGCCGAGGCTTTCAGCTTTCATGAATCGAGGTTGAAAGAGGCCCCTGAACTTTTTGGTGAAGACCTGCGGCGGGATTTAGGGCGAGGCGAGCGACAGGACCCGCGTCAACGAGAGAAAGCATTATCCCGGCAAGAACAGATTGAGCGCGCCTTGCGGAAGGTCATGGAAGATCAAGACTTGGATGCCCTGATTTCGCCGACCACACCTGCCACTGCGCGGCCGTTCCCCGTGGCGGCTCCACACGAGTATTTGATTTACACTTGTCCCTTTAATTTTACCGGTCAACCGGCCCTGTCTTTGCCCATGGGGCTGGTTGACGGTTTGCCGGCAGGTTTGCAGTTGGTGGGCCTGTCTGGCGACGACGCGCGTCTGCTGGCCTGGGGATCCGCATTGGAGGACTTGCTGGGGCTTGAGCTCAAACCCCCCATCAGGGCTGTTTGACCCCCAGTCCTTCCAGTCGCTTGATGATGTCGGCCCGCTCCTTTTTGCTTGGGTTGGCTGCCAAGGCGCGGCGGTACTCTGAGATGGCTTCTTTTTCTTTTCCCAGGTTTTTGTAGGCGTCGCCCACGTGCATGATGATCACGGGTTCACCTGGGCTGATGCTGTCAGCACGCTTGAGCATCTCCAGCGCCTGATCAAAGTCCCCTTTGCGGTAGAGGACCCAGCCCAAAGAGTCGGTGAAGGCTCCGTTGCCGGGGCTCAGCAAAAGGGCACGCCGTATCAGGCGTTCGGCTTCGTCGAGGTGACTGCCGTTGTCCGCCAGGGTGTAGCCGATAAAATTCATGGCTGAGGCATTGTTGGGCTCTAAGAGGAGAAGCTTACGCATGTTGGCAAGGCTTTCGTCTACTCGGCCCAGTTGTTCATACAGCGCCCCCAGGCTATAGAGCAGACTCGGATCGTTCGGTTTTTTCTTCAGCGCTCGCTTCAATGTGGCGATGGCCTCAGGGCCTCGTTTTGCTTCGACCAGCAGGCCTGCTTTGGCTTCAAGGAGTTCAGTGAGATCCGGGTGTTGGCGGATGGCGTCGTCGAGTAGTCGTAAACCCTCTTTGAATTTGCCCGACTTGGCGCAGACCGAGGCCAGGGTGCGGTAGAGTCGGGAGAGATCCTGGTCTCCCGTAGCCAAGCCCAGGGCTTGCTTGAGCACCTTCCGGGCTTCGTCCAGTCGTCCGATTTGTTGCAGGGCGTATCCGATGCTGGACTGAGCCTTTAGGTAAAAGCGGGAGTCCTTCGGCACTTTGGCCAGGAGGGTCAAGGACTGGTCCCACTGCTTTTGATCCTGGTGCAAATAGGCCAAGAGCAGGCGTTCGGATTGCATGTCGGGACGCCGGACCAAGACCTGCTCCAATTCTTTGATGGCCCGCTGGTGCAGATTGATCTCCATGTATGCCCGAGCGATATAGCTGGCGTTGTCCGGATCGCTGGAACGCAGCTGCTCGATATAAGCCTCGGCCGACTTGTCGTCTCCATCCTTCAAGTAGAGTTTCGCCATGGTGAGCATGTAGGATGGGTCTTCGGGGCGAGCCTCTAGTGCTTCGACGAAAACCTGGATGGCTTCACTGTAGCGCCCTTGTTGTTCAATCAGGCTGGTCAAGGTGCCGATGGTTCGTTCGTCGGAAGGGTCCAGTTGCAATGTGCGTCGAAAGTACTTTTCGGCCAGTTTTTCGTCGCCGCGTTCAAAATGGATGGCACCGAGTTGGCGAAAGCCTTCGGCGGAATTCGGGTTGGCGTCGGTCATTTGTTTCAGGACGACCAGGGCCTTGTTTTTTTCTCCCGCGTTCAAATGAAGAGTGGCCTGGCGGGCGTAAGCTTGGATTCGCTTGGGATCCAGGGCCACGACTTGCTGGTAGGCGCGCACGGCCTCCTTGTTCTTTTTTTGGCGGGCGAGGGTGTTGGCCCTGAGCATGAGCGCCGGGATGGCCTCGGGATTGAGGCGCAGGGCGGCGCTGGCTTGCTGGCTCGCTTTTTTCCAAAGGCCTTGGCGAGCGTAGAGCTGGCCGAGGCGTGTATGCAAGTAATGGGAGGCGGGATCGTAAACCAAAGCTTGACGCAGCTCCAACGTGGCCTTGCTCAACAAACCTTTGCCTTCCATCAGCCGGGCCTTCATGTAGTGTTCGTAGGCCATGGCAGAGGCGTTGCGTGTGGATTTTTGCTTTGCTGCAACAGAAGGCTTCTTCTCTGCTGCCGCGGACGCCGTTGCACAACCTACACAGCCCAAAGCCAGTGCGATTATCGCCAACCCAAACAAATTTTTGTTTTGCATTCTCATCACCCCCCGATGCTATCCCAGAAAAGAGAGACAGAAAAGGGGGACGTTGTTGCGTTATTCTCATTAATCTGACTCAAACCGCAAAATCGTAAGCTACGTCTCTTTTGTGATATAGAGGTGGCATGATCGCGATGATTATTTGGATTCTTTTGACGGCTGGGATTTTTGCCTGGAATGGACTGGGGCAAGAGCCGTTCATTGGTGTGCGTTTCACGGATCCGCCGGTTAATGGGGGGTGGTTGGCTTTGGCTGCAACGGCCTATGCGGTGTTTCGTTTTTTTTGGCGTCGTGGCAAAAAATCCAAGCGGTGACAGACGTGGCCTCGGGTGAGCAGGGCAGGGGCAAACCTCGATCGGACCTCGAGCATTTGATTATGCGCCGGGTGGGTCAGGCCATCGGCGATCATCGGCTCATCGAGGCGGGTGATCGGATATTGGTGGCCGTTTCGGGTGGTAAGGATTCATTCGCGCTGCTTAGTTTGCTTGAACTGCATCGCAGGCGTTTTGAGCACCATTTCGAGTTGTTGCCTGTCTTCGTGGACGCGGGATGGGATCCGACGGCAGGGCCTCGGGTCAAGGAGCGTATGGCCGCACAGGGGCTGGAGGTGGAGGTTATTTCGCGTGGTATCAAGCAGTGCGTGGAGGACAAGCTGCGTCCCGGGTCGAATCCCTGTGCCCTTTGCGCTCGTTTGCGGCGTGGTTTTCTTTACGATTTGGCGCCAGAACGAGGCTGTAACAAGATCGCACTGGGTCATCATTTGGACGACACGCTCGAGACCCTGTTATTGAACTTGTTCTTCACGGGTCAGCTCAAGGCCATGCCCACAAGCCTGCGCTCGGATGATGGACGGAACACGGTTATTCGTCCCCTGCTCTATGTTGAAGATGCCCTGCTGAAACAATACGCGATCGAATGTGATTTCGAGCCAGTGTCCGTCGCCTGTCCTTACGTGACGGGCAAGACCGAAATGCAGCGCGAGCAGGTTCGTCGCCTGATCGAAGGCATGGCAGATAGTCATCCGCGCGTCAGGCGCTCCATGCTTGCGGCGTTGAAGCATGTGCGCCCCAGCCATCTTTTGGATCACGCTTTGTCGCGAGATGATTCAGGCTGAGGACTTGGGCCCTGGACGCCACATGTCGAACAGAACCAGTACCAGGCAAGCCGTCAACCCCGCGGTCATAAGCAGTCCGCCTGACATGACAAGGTAGATGGCCGGCTCAAAATGTCGTGACAGCCACCAGCCGCCGATGTCTGCCAGCAAGGCCACAAAGGCCAGCAGAGGAAGTCCCAGTTGCAGCCATCGCGACCATCGGCTGCACCAGAGCAAGACACCGGCCAGAAACAGCAACAGGCTGATGCCAAACAAGTGCAGGTGGGTGTTGCGCAGAAGATCGCCCCAGGCCGGCCCCCGCGAAAGCGCCAAGGGTGCCAAATCTCCCCAGGTGCTCAGATCCACGTCACCGCGGGTGGACTCGCCCCCATGGCAACGCAGGCAGCGTCGGTCCAAAACTGGTGCCACATGCTCGTAGTAAGTAGAGCGTTCCCCCCCGGCCTGGCTCCAGGCCACCACCGGTGCGGCCTCGGTGGGTTTGTCCAGGTATTGGGCCATTTGGGTGAGAATGGCTCGCTCCAGGGGCGAGGCCGCATACTTGAGACGAAGTTGCTCCATGCTTGGCCAGGTCCAGTGGTCGCTCCCGTGCAGGCTTTGGCTCACCAGAAATTGACTGGCCAGCAGGCCGGCCGAAAGGGTGACGACCAGCAAGGAAATGGAGAGCTTCAGGCCAAGAGGAGCCCGGTGCAGTTGCCAGCCGTGTTTGGTCGATTCCATGCGCATCAACCCAATGACGAAGTGAAGGGGATTTGTTCGCGGGTCATGATGGTCTCGGCCACTTCGACGCCCCGATAGGTGCTTTCCTCGTAGACCGGCACACCGCAGACGTCTACATGGGCGAAGTGGATTCGCCCGAAGGGTTTGAGCATGCGCTGGCGCATGGGGCCAAAGACGCTGCCGGCCACGGTCTGGCGCATGGGGTGCCCCCACTTCCAGATGTCCATGCGCTCGATGTGCTCTGCTGCATCCGGATGACCCTTCTGAAGCTCATGCAAGAACATGCGAGCCCAATAATCCCAGCCGTAGACCAGCATTTCCGTGCGCTCGGTGCGGGGCTGCCAGGGGAAAGCGGCATACATGCTCACGACGTGTCGACGGTTCGCCGCCCGCCTTGGTATTTCCTGGTGTTGGTTGTTGATGTAGCCCAGGGTCCAGGAGTTATAAAAGAGGTTATCCCATCCGATGCGTCCGCCTGGAAAAGTCGGCAAGGACCGGAAATGAACGACCGCCACCATCCAACTCACGTAGGGCAGGTCTTTGAACTCATCCCGTCCGGCGGATTCCAACTGGGGAACAATGTTGTAAACTTGCATTTTGGGGGCTGCGAACACGGCGTGTTTTGCCCGCAGACTGTAGGTCCTGTGTTTGTCCAGGTCTCGCACCAGCGCCCAGACATGGTCTTCTCGATTTTCTAAGCGCAAGACGTGTTGGTGGGTCCGCTTTTTGTCTGCCGGAAGCAGGTTGCTCATGCGTTCGCCAAGTACCCCCAGGCCTTCCGGCCAGGTCAAGATATTGGGTTGGTTGGCCTGCTCGCAGTCTTTGGGGTCCACTAAGAGATCGCGAAAAAATTGCAGCCCGGCCCAGGCGCTAAGCCGATCGATGGGCGTTCCGTACTCGTCTTGCAGGCGGTTGGTCAAATACCAGCGCAGCAGCTTGGAACGATAGCCCTCTTTGTCCAGGTACGCAGTAAAGGTGATGCCGTCCAAACTTCGTATCTTGGGATCCTCGCTGATGCGACTCAAGGGAATGCCGAAAGCCGGGCGGCCCTCCGCATCGGTCCATTTCGACCATTTCAGCGCTTCGTCCATGAAGCGTTTGTGTTCTGCCTGATCCGCGACTGTTGCCAGGGGCCGTGGGAATTCTTCGGGATGCCAAGTTCGGCCGGTGAAGATATGGTGAGCATCTTTGAGTTTCAGGAAACAGCGTTCATCCACGATGGGCCAACCACCTGGTTCAAACCCCAAAATGATGCCCATGTCCTGGTAGAGCTCACAGAGATGCTTGCAGGCAGGGTTTGGGAAATCCACATAGTGGCTACCCACCACCCAGCCCAACTCCTCATCTCGTTCGCCACGACACAAGCCACCCAAAACGGCTTCTTTGTCCAGGACCAAGAAATTGTCCTGGCCTGATTTTAGCAGCTTCCATGCGCAGGACATGCCGCTGGGCCCACCGCCCACGACCAAGGTGTCCAGCATCTTCCCTTCGGGTTCAGGGCGGGGGAGGGGGGCCTGATGGTCGCGCAGCTCGTGGCCCAGGGCATAGTCTTCCCCCTTGACCTCGCCAGAGAAGGGGATGGGTAATTTGAGGAAGTTGCGGCTGCATCCCTCCAGGGCCGGCATCAGTGTGGTGCAGATGCCTCCCTGCAGCAGGGCGCGGCGTGAAAAGCGCGTTGGTTTACGACTCATGGACGAAATTCAGCACGGTCCCTGGTCTTTTGTCAAACAAGAGAGCCCATGTTGACTTAGGGAAGGGCTCGGACTACCCTTGCTGGCAATGGCTCGTCAGATACAGTGTCCGAATTGCGGAGGGGGACACACCCTCATTAATCCAGGTATTTCCATGGTGGTCTGCGAATTCTGTCAGGCCACCATCTATTGGAGTGAAGACGATGCCCTGCATTTGGGCACTCGCTCCGTGCTGCCCGAGGGCGACACGCGTTTGTTTATGGGGGCCACGGGCAAGTTGATGGGCCGCGGTTTTCAGGTGGTGGGCCATGTGCGTCTGGAGCACCTCCGCGGCAGCTGGGACGAATGGTATTTGCAGATTGATGGGAAAAAGGCCGCCTGGGTCAGCGAGGGTGGGCGGGAGATGGTCCTCGCTCGCACCCTCAAAGTTGACGAGGCCCCAGCCGACCCGGCTGAGCTTCAGGTCGGATTCCGAATCAATTTATCGGGTCGTGAGTTCTCCATTCGTGAGATTGACAAGGCGACCTGTGTGGGCGGAGAGGGCCAACTGCCCTTTACTTTGCTACCTGGCGAAGAGTACCCATACATGGATATCGCCACCCTGGATGGGAAGCATAGCGCGACTTTGGAATACGACGAGGAGGGCTTGCCCCATGCTTACCTGGGGCAACCTCTGAGTCACGACCAGCTTACGGTGGATGACGAGCGCCCGTCCGTCGCGGCGAGTCAAGAAGGCAAAGACGTCGATTGCCCCAACTGCGGTGCCCCCCTGGAAAAACCGAATGACCGGGATGTGTGCACCCTGGTCTGCACATATTGCGGTGCTCGTCTGGACTTGACCGGCGCGGAAGCCAATGTAATGGGGGTCAACCCGGAAAAGGTTAAGCCCAATTTCTTGCTTGAGATCGGGCAGGCGGGAAATCTGCTCGGGAGCCGCTATGAGGTCAGCGGCCGTTTGATGTACCGGGACGCCTGGGGTTTTGAGTCCCGTGAGTATATCTTGTTTCATCCGGACAAGGGCTACCTCTGGTTGGCGGAAGAAAATGGTCATTTCGTGCTTAGTCGTCCCACCAAACAGGCCCCCAGCATCCCTGTCTTCGACTTGCCTCCCAAGCACCCCGTCAAAATCGGGGAAAAAACATTTTTGTTTTTCGAAGAATGCAGCGTTCATATCGTGTATGTGGATGGCTCGTTGCCCTGGGTAGCCAACGCCAACGACGCGTTCAAGTCGATGGTCCTGATTGCCCCGCCCAAGCAGTTTAGCATCGAGAGGGATGGGCAGGATCTTCAGTACTTTGCTGGGGACTACATGACTTCAGCCCAGATATGGGAAGCCTTTGGTCTGAAGGATGACCCCTGGGAGGCTCGTGGCGTGCATGCGGCCCAGCCCTTTGTGGAGGCTCCCACGGCCAAGCCGATGCTTTGGATGGGGTTGCTCTTTGCTTTGGCCAACCTGCTTTTGTTGGTTTGGTCTTCAGTGTCCGAGGGAGAGCGACTCCACCATGCAAAGCTCAGGCCGGAGGAATACGGGAACGAGAGTCTGTCGGACCCCTTCTCCGTGGGTTCCGGTGGCATCATGTGTCTCAAGATCTCGGCCCCGGTCGTTAATCGATGGGCTACTTTGGACGTGGCGCTGGTGAACGACAAGGATGAGGTGGTGACCCAGAGCGGGGGCGAGGTCTCGTATTACAAAGGCGGCACCGGCAGTGATCGCTGGAGCGAGGGCAGTCAATCGCAGAACGTGTTTTTCAGGGCACCGCCGGCTGGTACTTATCGCCTGCTGCTCAAGGGATCGAGCGGAGCCGAGAAAGGTACAGCGTTGGTCTCCAGTGCGGGGCCAAGCATCAAGGTGGACTTGTTTCAGGGGCAATTTTTGAGTCGATATTTTTTGTTCACTTTCGTTGCTGCCTTGCTTTTGCCTTTGTATTTGTTTCTTCAGAGGCGTTTGTTTGAGCAGCGGCGTTGGATATCGGTCACGGAGGATGACGACGACGAGACGGATTGGGACGATTTCGACTGATTTTTGGCAGGGAGGAAGGCATGGGCAAAATAGGATTGCTCATCATAGCCGGCGCATTTGGCGGCATGACGATTTTTGGTTTTATGGCTTCGTCCCAGGGCTGGGGCTTGGCGGGTGGACTGGATAAGCCGGTCAGCATCCGGCAACAGAGTAACAATATTCGTCACAGGAATCGCAGAAGTGGTTTCTTTATTGGAAGCAGGCATCGCCGACATTCCCGAGGCGGTTTTCTCGGCGGAAAATAAGGCGTCGCAAATGAATTGATGTATCAACGCAGCGCCATAAGGGCCCGTACTAGAGCGCCAGCGAGTAGGTAATTTGACGGGCACTAACCCGACCCCCGACGTTTTGGAGGATTTGCTATGGAGCAATTGCTCGCTGATTTACGGCCCGGTCTGATCCTGGGCTCCTTGATTTATTCCTTCATTGGCATGTTCATTTTTGCCGTGTCTTTCTGGATTTTTAATAAGGTCATCCCCTTCAGCATCCGCAAGGAAATCGAAGACGATCAGAACACCGCCCTCGGTATCATTATCGGATCTTTGCTCATCGGACAGGCGATCATCATCGCTGCAGCTGTAAATTAGGCCTCCTGTATGGCTCAGGGTGCCGAAGAGGCCTTCGGGCCTGATGAGTTGTTGCGCGAGGATGGGGCGCTGAAGCCGTCTTCCGGTAAGCTGGGTCGAGGTTCGGGGCCCTTGTTGTTGGCGTCGATTTTTGTGGTGGCAAGCTGTGGCATCATTTACGAGCTCCTGGCGGGCAGCCTGTCCACGTATCTTTTGGGTAGCTCCATCACCCAGTTCTCCATGGTCATTGGATTGTTCTTGTCTGCCATGGGCCTGGGTAGTTTTTTATCTCGCTTCGTGCGAAGCCGCTTGATGGAGGTATTTCTTTTAGCCCAACTTGTCATCGCCGTGGTGGGTGGTTCCTTTGCCCTGGGTCTCTTCACCGCCTTCGCCGTGTTGAATGTTTATCTGCCCTTGTTGATCTTCGTGCTGGTGCTGATCGGTTCTCTCGTAGGCTTGGAAATTCCTCTCCTGGTGCGCATTCTGCGCCAACAGGGTTCACTGCGGACCAGTCTGGCCAATGTTCTGGCCTTGGACTACCTGGGGGCCTTGGCGGCTTCTTTGTTGTTTCCTTTGTTGTTGGTGCCGAGCCTGGGCTTGATTCGTACGGGGTTCATGTTCGGCCTGCTCAACGCCCTGGTCGCCTTTGTGGGGCTGTGGGTCTTCGGCTCCATGGTGCGCAGGGTGAATCTTTATCGTGTCCTGACTTTGCTTGTGACAGCTGTCTTGATTTTGGGCATGGTGACGGCCGGAAACACCACGACCATGCTCGAAGATGTCATCTATGATGACGATATTCTGTTCACCAAGACCACGCCCTATCAGCGATTGGTGCTGACTCGCTGGCATGAAGACGTGCGCTTGTTCATCGACGGCAACATTCAGTTCTCGTCCGCCGACGAGTTTCGCTATCATGAGAGTCTTGTGCATCCGGCCATGGCATGGCTGCAAGAAGCGCGAAGGGTCTTGGTGCTTGGGGGCGGCGATGGCATGGCGGTACGAGAGTTGCTGAATTACCCACAGGTCGAGCGGATTGACCTGGTGGACTTGGACCCCGAGATGACGAAGCTGTTCTCCGAGTTACAGATCTTGGTGGCGCTGAACAAGGGATCCCTCAAAGATCCCCGGGTCAAGGTGTTCAATGTCGATGCCCAGAAGTTTTTGGAATCCAGCAAGGATAACTATGACCTGGTGCTGATGGATTTGCCGGATCCGAACAAAGAAGGTTTGGGCAAACTTTACACCAGAAGTTTTTTTCGTATGGTTTTGAAGCACCTGACCCCCCGGGGGCTGTTGGTGACCCAGGCCACCAGCCCATTCTATGCGACCGACGCCTTTTGGTGCATCGTCAACACCCTGCATGCCACAACTTTAAGCTCTGCCGGTGAGCATCCATTCGTTTTGCCCTACCATGCGCATGTGCCGTCTTTCGGGGATTGGGGCTTTGTCATGGCTTCCCTGGAGCCGATGGAGCCCTCCCGCATGCGATTGGATCCATCCCTTGATTACAGATTCCTGACCGATGCCTTGCTGCCCACCTTATTTGTATTTCCGCGGGACATCAGCCATGTGGAGACGCCAGTCAACCGTTTGGACAATCAGGCACTTGTCGAACTTTACAATCACGGGTACCAGCGCTACAGCAAGTGAACGCAGCTTGCAAGGGCCGAGATCCGATGCTAGATTTGATCGGATGGTTGGGCATTTACTCGGACCAGCTGGAGGTTGAGCCTTGAGTCAGAAACTACCCATCGGCAAGATACTGCTTGAGAAAAAGAAGATCGATCAGGACAAGCTGGGGCAGGCCTTGGAACGGCAGCGCGAGCAGGGTGGGCGCTTGGTGTCCAACTTGCTGGCCATGGAATTGGCGGGGGAAGCGGATCTTTTGGCCGCTCTCGGAGAGCAGATGGGCTTGCCGGCCGTGGACCTGTCCAGGTCGGTCTTTCCCTTGGTTCTGTTGGACCTGGTCCCCGAGCACGTCGCACGATCGGCCAACCTGTTGCCCATCGGTCGGGACGGAGATCGCATCCAGTTGGCCATGTCCAACCCCAATGATCGGCAGACCGTAGACGAGGTGCAATTCGTCACAGGCTTGAAAGCAGAACCTTATGTCTGCATCGAGGCAAGGATAAAGACCGTGGCGAGACAAGGACCTCGTCTTTTTCCGGGGCGAGCAGGCCCAGCTTTCCGACGAGCAGATCCCGGAGAACGGTCACCTCGTTATTGTCTCGGAATCTTTGCCCGAGCCGGACGTGATCATCGAGCCGGACGAAGAGATTTTGGTGGTGGAGGTCAGCACCGACGCGGAGGTGCTCGAGGAGATGGCCTCCGCCGCTTCGGCTGCCGACGCTCCAATGATTCTGGTCGTGGACGACGAGCCGGATATTGTTCGTATGTTGCAAAAGACTCTGGAGAAAGATGGTTTTCGGGTCGTCACCGCCACGCGAGGCCTGGAGGCCTTGCAGGCTGTCAAACAGCATGCACCGCAGCTGGTCTTGCTGGATGCCATGTTGCCCGAAATTCATGGATTTGAAATTTGCAAGAAGATCAAAACCAGCAAGCGTTATGGTCAAATCCCTGTGATCATGATCAGCGCTGTTTACCGTGGCTGGCGTTACGCTCAGGATGCCAAAGATGCTTACGGTGCCGACGACTTTTTTGAAAAGCCTTTCCGTCTGGTGCCCTTGATGCGCCGTATTCGAGAATTGCTTAACGCGGGGCCGGATTCGAGCTTGCAGGCGGAGACGGATCCGGATGCAGCCAATGCGGCTTATCAAAAGGGTGTCTCCCTTTACCAGGAGAAAAAATACAAAGAGGCGGAGGCGGCCTTGCATGAGGCGGCCACCCTGGATCCATTCAGCGCCAATGTGCACTACGCCATGGCCAATGTGCTCTTGGCTCAGAATCGAATTTACGAAGCCATGCGGGCTTATGAGCAAACAGTGGAGCTCAAGCCGGACCTTTTTGTGCCTTTAAGGAATTTGGCGATTTTGTATCAGAAGAAGGGCTTTCGTAACAAGGCCATGGAAATGTGGGAGCGAGCCCTTCGCTATTGCCCAGAGGGGGAACGGGAGCAGGTCAAGGAGCAGCTAATCAAGTTGTTGTAGCGGCACCAGGATCGGGTAACGGGATGCGGTTTTCATGCAAGAAGTGCAAAGCTCAATATAGCATCGCGGACGAGCGAGTCCGGGGTAAGGTGCTCAAGATCCGTTGCAAGCATTGTGGGCAGGCCCTCATCGTACGCGGCCCATCCGAACCCACCAGCAAGGCAACCGCGCACTCGCCGATTCTCAAGAAAGAGGCCGAACAAGAGTGGCATTATGGGCTCGATGGGGAGGATAACGGGCCGGTTGCGCTGGAGTCCTTGCGTTCCATGATCGGATCTGGAGAGGTGTCGGAGGAGGCCTTCGTCTGGCGGGAGGGCTTAGGCGATTGGATGCCCGTTGAAGAAGTGCCAGAGTTGAAGGAGTTTTTGCCTTCGTTTCGTCGCCAGGCCGAAGCGTCCAAGCCCAAGAAGGAGAAGTCCCGCGAACGGCGCATGGTGGCCCGTAAGGTGAACGAAAACGATCAGGGTCGCCAGGAGGTCGTGGCCAAGATCATGAGGAAGCGGGCGGCAGTCCGGGTTGATCGCCACGCGGGTCGTATCGCCGAACATTTTTTTGATGACGGTGAGAATCTGAGTGATGTGGGCGAACTCATGCCCACCGAGACCGCTGAAGATCGAGCGGCGAGAGAGACCGCTGAGCGATTAAACATCAAATCAATCGATGATGAGCATGCCTTGATGCAGACTGATCCCGAGGCCATTGCGGCCAGGCGGGCAGCCGAAGATCGCTCATCCATTTCCGTGGTGATCCGACAGCAGGCCAAGGTTGATTCCAAGGGCAAGCGCCTGGGGGTGGCGCTGGCCTCGGTGGGCGCGGTTTTGCTTTTGATGGTCGGCCTGGTGGTCTTGGCCTTCCAGCAAGATTGGGTCGCCAGTCCTGTCAACTGGTTTACGGGAGGTGATGGGTCGGGGCAGGGCATGGGCGGTTTGGGTCAGCTTGACAGTGAAGACATTGGGGACTCTTCAGGCGTTCGCAAGTCGATTTGGGATGTGGAGAAGAAGCGCAGGGCGGCGGCCAGAAATTCGGGGGGTCGGCGTCATGTGGGCCACCTGCCGAGCCCTGGCGACCTGGGCCTGGACAAGCCCGTTTTGAACGAGAAGGAAAAGCAACTGCTGGCATTTTACCAGCAGCAGGCAGACGCCAAAAGGGAATTCGCGCCCCGTAACACGGTCGCGGATTTGGCAAGTCCCGTGGGCATCGACATGGGCACCGGTGTAAGTAGTTTGCTGGACCTGCCGGGGATGCATGGGTCCAAGGCCGAGGTGGCGCCGGTGGCTCCCGAGAATTTGGCCAAGTCCAATCGCTTGACAGGAGACCAGGTGAATTTTGTGATCCGGCGCTACAAGATGCAGATTAAAAAGTGCTTGGACCATCAGCTCAAGCGGGACGCAAGGATATCCGGCAAGATGCTCGTCGGCGTGATTGTCAAACCTTCGGGCAAAGTCGGCGATGTGCGCATTCACACGGAGAAGTTCAGGGGCACCTACCTGGAAGAATGCATGACCAAGAGGGTCAAGACCTGGAAATTCCCCGCCTTCACGGGAGAGGCTTACGAAGTGACTTTCCCCTTGCTGCTGTCGGCGCGAGAGAGTTATTAGCGCGAAACGAGACTATAGCTCAACCCTTCGATTGAAGGATTTGAGATCCAGCAATTCGAAGGCTTGTTCCTTGCGCACGTCGGATTTGCGCTCCAATACTGGACTCATGGACTCGATGCGGTAAATGCGGTAGGAAGCTTGCTTGCTTCCTGAGAGCTTGCGGGCCAGGACTTCTTCCCGGATGAGGGAGGGGTAGACCAGGTAGGATTCCAGCACCGCCCGAAAGGCCACCAGCACCTCTGCTTGCTTGTCCCGTCGTTTTTCCAACTCCACCAGGTTGGACTTGCGGCCCAAGGTGATTTCGTTGAACAGGTAAATCAGTCCGTTGAAGTAACCTGCGCGTCCGGGAGGGGTCAAACGGCGAAAGTCCCTGGTGCCTCGGTAGCGGTTGATCTCTTTTTCCAAGAAGGCGATCATTTCTTCGCCTAGAAACTCATGCTGGATGAATTCGATGTCTTCAAGGATTTGGTAGAGCGCCGCCACTTTGGGCTTGTTCAGGAACTTGACCTCAATGAGGCGTCGCTCTTCCGTGTTGAATCCCAGGCGACTGAATTTCTCTTCGAGGGCTTGTAAGAAGAAGATGTTTTTGAAGCCTGTGCCGTAGAGGCGCTTGGGGATGGAGAAACCAAGGTCCCGATCCATGTCCCGCGTGTTGTTAAGCCTGTCTAAGATTTTGGCCAGGATTTCGCGGAAGGCGTTGCGCCGAACCTCTTCTTTGGCGCTGAATGAGCCTAAGGTCGTATCGTAGAAGGTGTTGACGCCCTCGACGTACTCACCCAGCAACTCGCCCGCATTTTCATAAACCAGATCCAGTTGGCTCAGCAAGGCTGCGCTGCTGATGCTGTCGATCTCCGCATCCGGTTTGGGGTACAGCAGATTCTTGAGGTAAGAATAATAGCTGGAATCACGGCGGCGACTCAGAGCCGCAAGGATATCCATGATGGAGTGCAGGGTCTCGTAATAGCGCTGCGGGTACGGGAAAAAGCGGATGTGGTCGTAGAGGGCCAGGCCGATCTCGAAGAAGATGCCTGATGCCCTGTCGTTGTATGTCTCGATGTTCTTTTGGATGATCTTGTGCCTGAGCATGACCGGCACTTGCTTCATCTTCTTGCCGCAGCAATCACCATAGATGGGGTCTGTCAGTTCATCGTCGATCATCCGTTCCGTGCAAATGTCGAGCATTTCCTCGAGCACATCATGGAGCAGGGTGGGGATGATGGTGATCTCGCGCAGGCCGTTTTTGGCGGCACCTCTGGCGGCCTCGATGGAGTGGATCGCGGCGGCTCGTTTGGTTTTTCTCGGCACGTTGCGCATGATGCGACAGGTGAAGTCCAGCGCTCGCATCATCAAGGAGGTGGCATGTGCGCTGTGGTCGCCCTCGCTACCGGCCAGCATGTGGTTCGTCAACTCTTTGAGGATTTTCGCGTGGGTCGAGTTGATCGTGTAGTAGGTGTCCAGGGTCTTTAGTCGTTTGTTGTGCGATAAGCTCTCGATGTTCTGTCGTTTTTCGTTGCATCGCTTGTGATAGCCTAAGGGGTCGGCGTCGATGGCATCGTAGATGCTGTCAAGTTGGCGGATTTTTTTGCTCAGTTGGTCGGCGATCCGGTTGAATTCCCGAACCTTTTCCTGTTCTTCCAGCAGGGCGTCGGAGAGGCTAACGAGCCGATCTTCCCCCATGCTGATGTTCAGATCAGCATAGCGGACAAAGCCTTCGCGCTGTTGTTTGTCGTAGAAGGGGATGATTCGGTTGGCTATGGATTCGTCCATCACCCAATCTTTCAAGTCCCGCCAATTTGAGTCTAAGGTTTTCGCTCACGCCTGTCAATTTGTTGGCGTATTGAGGTGGTTTGACCTGCTTTGTCCTTTGTGTTAGTGGCACTTACGAATCATTGTTGATTCGTTAGTGCCACGTTATGCTGGAATAATCACTGTTAAACGAGGCCAACACCCTCTTCGTAGGCGAGGACCTATCCATGAATCCCGAAGAACTGGCGAAGACCCTACATCCCTTAGAAATTCGAGTGCTGGAGGCCATGGGCGAGGCCAGGGATTTCAATGATCAGCAATTTAAAGCCGAGGGGGTCAGCCAGGCCCAGTTGCGAACCGTCGTTGAGTGGCAACTCGCCAAGGCTTGCATGAAGGTGCTCGAGACCACCGAAAGTCACATGGTGGAGCTGACCGAACTGGGTCAGACCTACCTGGAGGGGACCCCGGAGCAACGAATCTTGCGATTGGTGCAGCAAACAGAGGGGGTGCCGATCCAGGAATTGATGAAGGCCGAGGGTCTCAGCCAGAAAGAGGCCGGCACGGCCGTGGGCGTTTTGAAAAAGGCAGGCGTACTCGTCCCGGGCGATGGTGGTCTCATGCGCCTGGCTGCGGATGCCATCTTGGAGCCCTATGAAGCGCTGGGCGTTTTGATTCACAATGTATCCGAGGTGGGTCGCATCAGCTTGGATGAATTGTCCGAGGCAAACCGCGATCGCATTGAGGGAGGAAGCCGCAAGCGAGGCAAGGCCAAGGGCGTCTTTCGCTTGCATACTGATACTTCGCGACTTGTGCAACTGACCGAGCTTGGTGAACAGGTCAGGCAGGCCGCGGCTCGGCAGGGGCGCAGTGGTGATGAGTTGAACATTTTGTCCCCCCAGATGCTGGCTGACGGCACCTGGCGTGGCAAAACCTTCAGGCGTTACAACATGGATATTCGCCCGCCCCGGCGGGTGGCTGGTCGCAAGAGCCCCTATCGTGAGTTTCTGGATTTCGTGCGGCGAAAGCTCATGAGCCTGGGCTTCGAGGAGATGCGCGGCGAACTCGTGGAATCCGAGTTCTGGAATATGGATGCTTTGTTCATGCCTCAATTTCATTCGGCGCGGGAAATTCACGATGTGTACCGCGTCAAAGAGCCCACCAGGGCCGCACCCATCAAGCAGCCGTTTTTGGGCAATGTGGCGCAGGTGCATACGGATGGCGGTGATACGGGAAGTCGCGGTTGGGGCTATCCTTTCGACGAGGAGCGAACTCGACGCTTGGTCTTGCGGTCTCAGGGCACGGTCTTAAGCGCTCGCAAGCTGCAAGAAGCCAAAGTGCCAGGCAAGTATTTTGGTATCGCTCGTTGTTTTCGTTACGATCAAGTGGACGCGACCCATGCCCCGGATTTCTTTCAATGTGAGGGCATCGTCTTGGGTGACGACGTTAGTTTCGTCACCCTGCTTGGCCTGCTTAAGCTCTTCGCCAAGGAAGTGGCCAAGGCTGAGGAAATTCATTTCGCCCCGGCCTACTTTCCCTTCACCGAGCCTTCGGTGGAAATTCACATGAAGCATCCGACCTTGGGCTGGACCGAGTTGGGGGGGGCGGGCATCTTCCGCCCGGAAGTGACCCAACCCCAGGGTGTGGATGTGCCTGTCATCGCATGGGGTTTGGGATTGGATCGCATGGCCATGATGGCCATGGGCATCGATGACATTCGAGATCTCTTCGCTTCGGATTTGAACAAGGTGCGTTCGACGCGCATCAACATCAAGGACTGACGCCATGCCCACAATCTCAATCGATCCCCAGGATTTTCGTGAATTGTTGGGTTTTGACCTGGCTGATGACTCGCTGGCCCGTCAACTGGATTTGGTCAAGGGTGAGTTCAAAGGTACGGATGAGGACGGCCAGTGGCGGGTGGAGCTCAACGACACCAACCGACCGGACCTCTGGAGCGCCGAGGGCATTGCCCGGCAGATGCGCTCGGCCCGCGGTCGATTGAGGGATTACCCCTTTTTTACAGGTGAGTCGACCGGTGAGCTGCGAGTAGATGGCAGCATGCGTGAGATCAGGCCCTTTGTGGCGGCCTTCATCGCGCGTGGCGTCAATGTGTCCGAACGCTCTTTGGCGCAGCTCATCCAAACCCAGGAGAAGTTGGCTGAGAACTTCGGCGCCAAACGACGAGATGTGGCCATCGGCGTATATAGCGCCGAGAAAATTCGCTTGCCCGTGACTTATACGGCGGTGGATAAGAACGAAGGGAAATTCGTCCCTCTGGGCTTCGAGGAGGCCATGAGTCCCGCGGAGATCCTTGAGCGTCACCCCAAAGGAGTGGAGTACCGCGGAATTTTGGCTGGATTTGATCGGGTGCCCATGTTGGTGGACGCCGAAGGACTGACCCTGTCCATGCCCCCGGTGATCAACTCCCGGGACCTCGGAGAGGTGCAGGCAGGGGACGCTGACTTGTTTGTAGAGGCCACGGGCACCGACCTGAACAAGGTTATCCTGGCCATGAACATCATGGCCTGCGACTTGGCTGACCGAGGTGGCCGTATCGAGCGCCTGCGCACCGTGTATCCATACACCACCTCATTGGGCGAGACGGTCGACGTGCCGCACCGGCTTGACTGTGGCATGCGCATTCCGCGATCCGAGTTTGGTCGATTGCTGGGCGTGGACGTGACCGCGGTGGAGCTTGAGCGCATGCTCGAGACCTACGGCTGCGAAGTGCGCATTGAAGAGGATGTGATTCATGTGCAGCCTGCGCCCACGCGTTTTGACTATCTGCATCCGGTGGATGTGGTGGAAGACTTCGCCATCACGCGCGGCTATGAGACTTTTGAGCCCCGGATGCCCCAGTCATTTACCACCGGCCGGGCGGATCGTCTGAGCCAGTTGGAGGATAAGGCCCGGGACGTGATGGTCGGCCTGGGCTATGAAGAGATCATCTCCAACATGTTGCTGGCTCACGAGCAACTGCGCGGACGCATGAATCAGCCCGATGATTTGTCCCTGGTGGAAGTGTCCAATGTCATGAACGAGAACTATTCGGCATTGAGGGACTCGCTGCTGCCTTGTCTGCTTCGGGTCGAATCACGTTCCGCCACGGCTGCATACCCCCATCGGCTGTTCGAGGCCGGAGAGGTGGCCATCTTTGACCGCGAGGCACCACATGGCTCCCATACGCGTCTGTTCTTGGCGAGTCTCTTGGCCCATCGAGAGGCCAATTTGTCCGAGGCCCACGCGGATCTGGAGTATCTGTTGCACCTGCTTGATGTGGATTGGCACTTGAAAGAAGCAGAGAACGCTTCCTTTTTGCCGGGACGGGTGGCGCGGATTTGCGTCGGCGATCGGGATGTGGGTTGGCTGGGTGAGCTGCACCCTGAGGTCTTGACGCGCTGGGAAATCGGTGTACCGGCGGCGGGATTCGAGCTGGACCTGGGCGCAACGGGCCTCTGACGAAGGCCATTCAAGCCCATGGGCCGCATGGCTCGTTGAATACCTGACTCAATTCGTGGCGCAAGACCGGGCGCAAATATTGCGACAACAGACGAAGCCCAAAAAGCAATCCGGGTGATCGCCGCCACATATCGCTGAACACATGTTTTCTGGTGAGCAATAAGCCCCGGGGGGGCAATCCAGATCGCTTGAGCAATAGATGCTGTCTTGGCATTCGAAGGATTGGCAGTATCGGTCGCCAACGCAGTCTTCATCGGTGGCGCAAATGGGGTTGCAGTCGTCCGGGTGGGTTGTGATGATCAGTCTGAGTTTGGCACCGCGGTCGGCGACGATGTTGCCGATGATACCGCATTCGTCCACCACTTGCGTGTTTCCATCGGTGACCAGACTGGACAGCTTCAGGATGTAGGGATCCGCCTCGCCCGTGTTGGGGGGCACGTCGATGAGCATGTAAGGGTTGTTCGTGCCGGGGTCCCGGTTCAGATCGGACCAGTTTTCTCCGAGGTCGACCACGGGGGCGTCGTTGACACCGGAGGATCGCTGCACCAGGACCAGCACTTTTTCGGGTGGATTGTTTTCGTTGAACTCGCGCAGATCAACGTCGTTGCTTGCTGACGGAGAAATTACCTGGATGGCGATGGTGGCGGAGTTTTCATTCCCGCAAGCAGCCAGACCCAAAAGGGCCATAATTACAACGATGGTTTTCATGTATCAGAATCTAGCACAGCCATCACAGTAGATCCATGGACCAGGCTTCCAGCAGGGCCAGCAGTTGCTGTGGGCTCTGGGCTACGGCGTCCGGCTTTGGGTCGTCCTTTTTGATGTGGGTGCCCAGGCCGAGCAGATCCACCAGAATGGCTCGCATCCCCGCTCGCCTGGCACCGGCGATGTCGGTCTCCACCAGGTCTCCCACCATGGCGCATTGCTCGGCGTGGCTGTCCAGTCGGTGGAGGCTGGTTCGGAACAACTCGGGTTCTGGTTTGCAGATGCCCTCTTCCGCCGAAATCACCACGTCGTCGAAGAAATTCAGCATCTGACGGTTTTCCAGGGCCCGTCGCACCAGGCTGGCGCTGGTGGCATTGGAGAGAAGGCCCAGCTTGAGTCCCATGTTCTTGAGCTTGGCAAGCAATGCGGGCATGCCCTGGATGATGAGATAGCATCGTTCTTCGGCTGAGAAAAAACCATCCACGCCTTGTTGGAGCAGCTCTTCGCTTGGTCGATTTTTGCCCTGCAGAGCCAGTGCTTTCTTGAGGCTCTCCGTGGCTCGAGTCTCCAGCCAATCCCGGCGAGCCCGCTCTTTGCCCTCAGCCCGAAAAAACAAGAAATCTCGGCCAAGCCGAGGGTAATCCAGGCTCGGGAGTTCTGCTTCCAGGGCGGCGCGGAGATCGACGAGGCTCTGCGGAACAATACTTGGCCAGTCCAGCTGGGTCGAAACCAGGGTGTTGCCGTAATCGAAAATGACGGTTTTTATGCGCATGCCTTGGAGTCTATGGCTGGGCGGCTTTTCGGGTCAAGCCTGTAGTGATTCCGGGCATCAGGTTCGGATTTTGGAGACAGTCTTCTCGGGAGGACCAAGCAAGGTGCTGAAATCTTTGTTTTTTCTTCGGTGGCACGGGACTTGCTGTTTCTTGGACCATCGAACCCAAGGAGGCAGTCATGGAAGCGGAAGCGGTAGGAACAAAGACGATCTCGCCACATTTCGAACGCAGGCTTGAAGAACTCATCGGTGCTCGCATCGACGCCGAGGACGCCATACAGATTGCGGAGGTAGCCGCGGGCGAGGGAGAGATAGGGAAGAAAACCTTGATCGATCTCATGCGCACACAATCACGGCGCATGGATCCGGCCGCTTTCGCCATTCTCAAAGAAGCCGTGACCGGAAAAGGCGGCAGCGAAGCGCCGGATCGACTGCTGCTTCAGTTGGGCAACAAGGGCGACAGAGTGGGCCGCTTGCGCGACGCCCTGGGGGCCGCGGCCGATGTGCTCAGAGACAAGCGAATCGATGCCGGCCCGGGGCGTCGATTCGACGCTCGATGTGCCGTTGCCTTGCGGGCCTTCCAGACACGGATGCATCTGCCGGTCAGTGGAAGGCTGGATTCGGCCACCTTGAGGGGCATTAATTACGTGCTCAACGAGAGCATGGAGCCCTTGCTCGATATCGACTTTCCAAGAAGGGCCCTTGCGGGTGTGGAGCTGCATTTTTATCCAGGCGACCATGCACGCAGGATGGTGGTGCGTCATCGCGGTCAGGTGGTGGACGTTTATGACATGCGGGGCGGTCCGGCCAAGACAACAAAGGATGGCCGAGAGGGCGTGAACCAGCGCTTCAAATGGGCACCCACGGCAGGTGGATCTTATCGGCTGGCCGGTTCCAGGGCCCATGTCTCTGCCAACTGGAAAAAGTCACAGATTCCCTTTGGGGCCGAGCTGCGCATGCATGAAGGGCAGGTGGAGTTTCGAAATTCAGGCTCCAAATCCTGGCAGCGGGCCACCGGCGCAAAAAGCGTCTTTTCAAACAGGTCTTCGGACAGGCAGTTTTCGGTGGAGGAGTTTTTGGTGCGCGGTCGCTTGCCGGAACGCTATGTGGCCAACGACTTCGGTCACGAGGCCCATTACCTGAAAAACAGCCGGGGTCGCATGGTGGGGCATATGATTCACGCGACCCCATTTGGCGAGCGCAACTATGGCGATGACCGGGTGGCTTTGAGTCGTTCACACGGATGCGAGCACATGCGGCCGGCGGACATCGATGAATGCGTGGCCAAGGGGTATTTTCGGCCGGGGCGGAGTTTCAAGGTGCATGGATATGGAGAGGCGTTGCCGGGGGATGTAGCGGAGTTTTTAGCCCTCACCCCCCAGCCCCCTCTCCTTCGCCCCTCACCCCTGGCCCCTCTCCCTGAGGGAGAGGGGTAATTAACACCGATAGTTTCTCAGGGGGTGAGGGCTAAGGGGGCGTGCGCCCTAGCCCCGCACCGCTTGGCGGTGCGGGATAAAGGGCTCTACTGGGAGAGCGCGAGTATTGGCTGGGGGGAGGGGGTGTTGGGGGTAAAACCTTTAGAGCCCTTAAAAACGAGCCTGGGCAGCCAGATTGACGCCGAGGATCTTGGCGTCGGCCCAGGTGGAGTAAACGTTCAATCCGTAAAAGTCGCTGACGTAGCGGATTTGGTTGTCATCCCAGGTGAAATAA
>JAFCZJ010000250.1 GCA_019314375.1 Deltaproteobacteria bacterium
TGCCTGGATTGTGACCAAAGAAGCTTTTGTTTTTTAGGCATTCTGACGGATGATCGGGGTCCCCGTGAGAATTGTCTGGATCATATGGGCAATGCCATGAATCATAAAAAAAGAACTTCGTCAGGCTTCCGTTACAGGTTTGGCACTGTCCTGCGGATAATTGGATCAGGTTTACGCCCTGGTGAGCATCCCCTGAATCGAGTAGTTGCTTTGAGGGATTACGCAGATAGATCCAACTCCCTATCGTAAACACGGGTCGCTCGACTGTATTAAAGAACAAATTGATATAGGCTCCTCCGGGGATGTGGTTAGTTGATTGGTTGGCGAAAGCAAGAGTTTTGCCTTCGAATATTTTGTCATAGGCTTTTCCACTGTTTGAGACTCCAGCGGAAAAAAGACAGGTGAAATCATCTGGCGTATTGCACCGCTCGAACAGGTCTAGTACCGCACGATTCTCGATAACGCGGATTGCGTTGTCGCATTCGAAAGCGTACTTCTCAGGAGATGAAAAGAAATCCTTGATGCCCTCATGTGGGCTTGCGTCTTCTTTCAGCTTGATGAAGGTGGACGCCCTTGTCTTGCCCAGATAGATAAAAGACTCAAATTGTTCTTTCCAGTATTCGCTGGTATGTGTTTCCACGATTTGTGAGACATAACCAGAACCAACAAAACCCCATTTGGACTTGAATTCGTTGCACAAGTTGTCATCTGTCTGGCCTGGGGGATCAATGCACTTGTATGCCATCTTTGCGGCTTTGCCAACTGCCTCGTGGTAATCCTCCGTATGAAATACCGCAGTAAGCAGCACCCGATCAGAAACAACCTGCCGGCCATCGGGATCGATGAGGCTCAAACTGGCCTCTGCGCCGTAGACCGGTCCTAGACTTTCGATGTAGAGCGTTACATCGTGCTCAAGGATGTTCAGCGTTGGGTCGATCGATGCGGTAAGATCGAACAGATCAGACTCGTTCAGCCTGATGCCATCTTCGTTATATATCTTGAAAAGTCGTGATGGTTCGAGGGTGAATTCGATGCGCTCGCCTTCGGGCATTTCGCTAAGAAATCGTCCTAGAACCAGCTTGACGATGTCTTTGTCCGAAGGGTCGATGACATCATCGTTGAAATCACGCTCGCCTGTCGTAGGAGGGGTCCTGTTGCTGTTGACATACATGACCAGCTTTTCGGGGTCTTCCTCGTCGTACTCGGTGATCTCTTCGCCTGGTTCTATTACCGTGCCGGGCTTGAAGGCGCGCAGGTTCACGCTGGCTGAGTAGAAGCTGAGTTCGACTGGCGTTGATTTGATCTCGTGGGGCATGCTGGGGTTGAGGATGATGCGTGCAAAGTATCTTTTGGTGATGTCGAAATAGGTGCCTTGGCCGATGGTGACTGAACTCTGGCCTGTGTTTACGCTGGTGTGGAACACCGGCACCTTGTCGGTGCCGTCTTCGTCGAAGACCTCCAGTATGGGCAAATCCGGCTGGTAATCCACAGGCAGGATCTGGAACTCGATGTCGTGGTCGGAGGTTGTGTATCCATAGTCGTCCAGGTTGAACAAATAGGGTTCTTTGTAAAACTCAAAACCAACACTGTGACATTTGATGAGTGGGTGCCTGGGTGTGTAGGGCGAGGTGTTGGGGTAGAAATTGACGAAGCAGGGCAAGGGCTGGGCATAGCAAGTGTCGCAGGTGCCGCCCCAGCGCTCCACCGGGGTCGAGGCCGTGGACGACCAGTCGTAATCGTAGCTGCCCGGTATGACCGGCATGTCCAGAAGCATCACGCTTTCGCCGTTGTCCAGGTATTCAACCGGGACCGGGGCGTCCGGTGCGCCTACGGGCGTGGCCAGGATCGTCCGTTCCTCCACCTGTCGGGTCGTTGAGTAGCTGTCCAACTTGGTGAGCACCGGACAGTTGGTCGCGCCGTTGCAGAAGTCCTCTCGCTCGCCTTGGTTCTCTTGATCTCGCACGATGAAGTGCTGCTTGACGGACAGGCGCACCGTGGAGCCGGCTTTGCCCACGCAGTGCGGGTCGAGATACTCGCCCATGTTGCACATTTCTCCCATGTTGCTCTGGAGATCGCTGAAGTAGGCCTGGATGTCGTAGGTCAGGTTGGCGTCAAAGCTTCCATCATCCTTGACGTCTGCTTGCACATCGAAGGTGTAGTGGCCTCCGGGCGAACCGCTCATGATGGTGCAAAAGGTGGCTCGCGTGATGCTCGATTTGAACTGGAGGTTCTGGAAGTTTTCGGCGCTGCACGATCCAAGAGCTTCGTCGTAATTGGGATGAGCCACGGCGCAAGGGTCTGCAATGCTTACCATCAACCCGGGGCGAGTATCGAAGAGCACCCCCTCCGGATTAGTGATGAAAGGCGTATTGGCCCTGACCTGCATGGTCACGTTGGAGACCGGGTTGTCGTGTGGATCGAGCACGATCATCTCCGGGCAGCCGCCCCAGGACATGACCCGGCCGCCCAAAGTCGCGGTTGTCAGGTTGACCAGCCTGGCTTTTTTCTTGTCCGGCATGCCGATGGCGGTGAAGGGGGTTTTGAGGTGGGTGCCGCTGGTGGTCAGGTAGGCGTCCACCACGTTCAGGCCCGCTTGCACCGTCCAGGGCTCACCGTTTTGGTAGATGGGATTTTCCGCGGTGCTTGTACCCAAGTTCAAGGTAGCGGTGGCAATGCCTATTACATTGGTTGTGACCGTATTTTGGGCCAAGCTGCCGCCACCGGCCAGGACCGAAAAGAAGACATCTGCCCCGTCGACCGGCTTTTGGTCCGAATCCACAACCACCACCTTGAGTTGGATGGAAGCACCCACCGTGGCTTCTTGCTTGTCGGATGCCAGGATCTTGGCGATGGCGCGGGCTGAGCTGCTGTCGTAGTTGGGCGCGCTTACCAGCTGGTGTGCAAGGACCATGAAGTAGGGTCCAGGCCATGACTCGCGATCCACCACCGTGTAAGACCCAGCGATTAGCCCACTAAGCATCCAGCCGGCCTCGCCGGTCAGCGGATCGCTTCTCTGGTAGCCCACGCCTGTCCAGACGCCCACCGTCAGCATCCTGTCGGGCACCAGCACCTGCTGGCCTTGCTGCACGGCGTCTCGGATGTCCTGTTTTACCTTGGCCCCGAAGGGAAGGCTGGGCAGCAACGTGTCTACGTTAGCGGCGTCTATCGTCACCAGCGGGATGCCCTGGTTGTTGGCTATGGCCAACAATCTTGCTGTTGAGATGGAGTCAACTCCCAAGTCTTCCCGCAAAATTCGGTCTTCCAGCACCGAGCCCTGCAGGCCGCTTATGTCCATGAAGAGTTTTTTGGCGGCGTTTTCTCCGACCAGCTCCACCTGCCTGAGATCCGCGTCCACGAAGGCACCCTTCCATGTGAACTCGTGGGGTACGCCCAGTACTCGGTTGACCTGGACCACACCGCCAAGAGTTACAACCTGGGGCGCGGGGTGTGAGAGATGCAGTCGCAGCAGGGCGGCGAGTTCCTTTTCGGCCGCCTGCCAGCGAAGCAGGTACCTCAAGGCCTCGTCGAAGTAGATGCGCTCGGCCCCCTTTTGCTCCAAGGCTAGCGGCTCGGCCAATATGGGCTTGCCCGCTACAAGGGCCATGACCGTCAGGTTGCCGACTACCAGCTCGTTGACGAAGCGCTTCGTGCCGGCGGGGCCTGCAAGCTCGATTGCAAGCCGGGCGTCGGCACCCATGGGCAGACCGGCCGTGCCGATGGCCAGGCGCTGTCCGTCAACCGTAAGGACCGGGCGTAGCCTGACCAGGTAGGCCGGGGTGGCACCCAGGCCGCCGAAGGAGTTGATGATTTCTTGGTCTTCCACCGTCTCGGGTTCGTAGCGCAGGGCGATGGAGCGGTTGCTGAGTTTGTGGGCTGGGAGGGTCAGGTCGAAGAATACCTGGCTGGGATTTACGGCGTCGTAGGCTGTGAACTTGACCTGGTGTAGGAGGCGCTCTGGCAGGGAGGTGGACTCTGAAGTCACAAGCGCTGTGAGAAAGGGTAGGCCCGAGGGGAGGATGTCTTGGTGCTGGGGCTTTTGTTCTCGGGTCTGGAGGAGATCCTCGTAAGTGTGATCGGCTTGGGTTGCGTCCAGTAAAACCTCGATCTCGGCCTTCAAGAATTCGAGCGGCGTTTCGGGACGATCGGCTTGTAGGTAGTTTTCTGAGATGCTTGTGAGGTCGAGGTCCTCGGGTAGGGGTGGGGGCTCGTTGAGCTCGTAGCCGGCGGCTTTGAGGCTGGTGTCCATGGACGTCCAGAGCTCGCCGCCTTCTTCCATTGCGCTGCCTCGGTAGTCGGTAAAGGGGAGGTAGGCCGCGACCCAGACGTGCTCGAAGCGGATGTTGGATAGTTTGCCGGCGCTTAGCTCCTGGGCGTGGGGGATGCCTGCTCGCTGAAGAAGCTGTAGGACTTGCTGGGTGTTCTCGACGCCAAAAACAAGAGGGGCTCGGTCCAGATCGAGTAAGCGGCCCACGCCGACCACGAAGCGGGCCGGATAGCCTGATGCTCGCAGCAGGGCCACCAGCAAGGCCGCTTGATCAGAGTCGTTGCCGGAACCCTGGAGCAGGGTTTGTTCCGCCCCTTTCATGCAGCCATGATACCACTCGGTATCCACATAATTGTAGACGTAGTCAAAGATGTTGACCGGATTCCAGTTGAGTTCTCGGGCCTTGTTCACGATGGCTTGAGAAAGCGGGGCCGTGGGGCTGGCCTGGCGGTCTGCTGGTTGCAGGTCCTTGTTGCCGCCTTTGTAGGCGGGGGTGATGTTGGGCTCTTCCAGGGGTAAGCGCTGGGCTGCCGCCAGGTTTTGGTAGGGCAGGGTGGTGGAGCCGATGATTGGCGGTTCGGGGCCCTCCAGGGTTGCGATGAAGTTGCGGAGATCCGCTGACTGAGCAGAGTCTAAGACGCCTGCGGACATGGCTTCGATCAGGGGCAGGCTGTGGTCTATGAATGCCTGGTAGCGGGCCTGTTCGGCTTCCAGCCGGGCTTTGGCGAGGGGGCTGTCCAGTTGCTCTATGCGCTGGCTGGTTTGCGCGAACTTGGTGAGTTGGGCGTCATGGCCTATAAGAGGCCCTTTTGGGTAGGGCCTCTTATGCCGTGAGGCTAAGCCTCGTGGTGCTAATAGGCGCGTTGTGGCTTGCGGGCCGGCCGAGAGGTCTGTGGCCTGCAGGGGCAGGGCCCCGAATACGAACAGACAGGGTAGGGTGATGAAGATGGCCGACTTTTGTTTGAAGTTCATGGTGGGCTCCCCTTTCCCTA
>JAFCZJ010000041.1 GCA_019314375.1 Deltaproteobacteria bacterium
GTGGTGTTGTTGATCATCGACACCTCTGGATCGATGGGCTTTGGTGAGGAAACTGGTTACGGCCCTGATTTTCCTAAGCCTGTTATCCCGATGACCTGCGGGCTGAATCACAACCTGAAATGCAACCGCATGCAGATCGTTATTGAGGCCCTGACCGGTTCTTATACGGATGAGGGAGGGGGCATTCCCTGGAGAGAAAGCTACTGCGGACCCACCCAGTTGGAAGATGGCATCCTCGACAACTACAAAGACTCGGTGCGTTTCGCCTTGGCTTCTTTCGACTCCAAATATTCAGAGTGGACTTACGGCAACCCCAGCTATAGGTACGGCATCAAGCCCAGAATCGGCGATGGCTGCAGTGGAGATCTGTGTTTGGTGGATTTTTTGAACAAGGACGATCCGGGCAACACCTTGGCTCACAACGTGGCCGTGGAGGCGAAAGTCTCCCAATATGAAGGTCAATACGGTTTTGGCACGCCTTTGGGCGTAGCCCTCAATGACGCCGACTGGTACCTGAAGAATTGGCAGACGGAATATGACTACAATGATGAGTATTGGGCATGTCGACCAAAATACGTCATTCTCTTCACCGACGGCAACGAATCCACCTACTCCCCGGGCGCGGGTGACGTTGAGGACAACGCGGCAGCGATTTATACCAACAACGTAAGAAACGAATTGCCCGAGCTCCACTGGCCGGGAAAGACCGAGGGCGTGCCCGTCTTCCTGGTGGGCATGGGTGACAGGGAAGCTTATGACGCTGATCCCGCTCATTACCCGATCAATGTTGGCGTTTTGGATGCCGCAGCCAATCTTGGATCCGGCGGGGCTTTTCCCCAGGCCTTCATGGCCGATAATGCGGTAGACTTGCGGGCCCAGTTTGACGCCATCTTGAGCATCATCATGTCCGGTTCGTCCTCCCGCACCGAGCTGTCCAGCCAGCCGTCTATGGCTTTCAATAAGAGCTATCAATTCAAGGCTTACTTTGACTTGACCGAGGCTGGCCCCTGGCAGGGCCACCTTGTGCGGGAAGAGATCACCGACGCCGACGGCGACGGTGTGCCGGAGTACATCGGCGACCCCTTGCTCTTCGAGGATAAGTTGGCCGCACAAAACCCCACAGAACGCAAGATTTACTCCATTTACGACGACCCCCGCTCCTTGGACACCCCCTTGTTCCGCGATATGGAAGAGTTCAAAGCGGGCGAGGAGGCCGGCGCTGGCAATGAATTGATGTGTTTGCCTTCGAATCCCAAGTTACCGAGGGACGACGACGACGACCAGGATGCCAGCGTGGAGGAATACGCCGATTATATCAAGGACTTCGTGCGCGGCGTCTCGGGCAAGAAGAACCTAAACAAAACCTGGGCAACGAACGGCAATCCCTGGCTGGGCGACATTTTCCACGCCAGCCCTGTAGTGGTGGCCCCGCCGAGTTCCTTGGCTCCGGATTATAAGTATGAGGCATACTTTCTGAAAAACCGTGAGCGTCCCACCATGGTTTACGCTGGAGCCAACGACGGCATGATACACGCCTTCGTGGGTGAGGATTTGACCACGCCCGCAAACGACGGCACGGAGCTTTGGGGTTTCATACCCACCAAGCTCCTGGCAACCATCCAAGGGGTACGCGGTTTGCATAAGCCGTTTGTGGACGCGACCCCGGTGATTCGGGACGTCTATTTCAACGACCTTCAGGAGAAGGATTTGGGCGATAACGATCTGGCCAGCCTGGGCGCTTACCGCACGGTGCTCATCGGTGGGATTCGAGGGGGCGGCAATCTCTACTATGCCCTCGATGTCACCAATCCCGATGAGCCCAAGTATCTTTGGGAGTACCGGCCGGGTATTTCGACCGCCGAAGACGGTGGCAATCCGACCTACCCCTATACGGATCCGTCTATTCAGTGCAGACAGGAAGTCGCCGAAAGTTGGGCTCAGCCCATCGTTGGACAGATTTGGGTGAAAAGGGCGGATAACGATCAGTTCCAGGCCCGTTCGGTGGCCTTTATCACCGGCGGCTTCATGCCGGGTAGCTCCTTTGCCGGCGTGACCTCCTGCATCCAGTTGATGGAGATGACGATTTTCCCCACCAGCCTGCACGTCATCGACATCGAGACCGGGAAGCTCCTGAAACGCTACAGTTTCACCAACGCCGGCGTCTACGATGACATGATTGAAGAGCTCGAAGACTACTACGAGTTGCTGGAGAGCGGAAACGACACCCCCTGGAATAAGTACGCCAATTGCAAAGCTTTTGAGACCGATGATTTTGATGAGGATGATGGCACTGGCTGGGCTTGCGGCGAGAAGCGGGCCAACCTGCAGAATCCGCCTTACGTCCCCGAGGAACTCAAAGACGACAGCATGTGCTGGGAATGCCCCGCCGACATCCCCTGTTCGGACATCGACCCCAACATCACCTACGCCAAGGCCTGCTGCGCCAATCCCTCGAATGTAGAGGCAGAGGCTCCTGTGAGTTGCCGCCACGGTGGCCCGGGTACTCCTTGTTCACACGATTTAGGGGCAGATTGTCATCTTTGTGACCCCGGAAATCGGTGTTTCAATTGCATCTGCACGGAGCGCCTCCTGGGTTGCCACCAGCCATGTGGTGGTGGCGGGGATCCGGCCTGTGCAAATTGCGTTGGCAGCATTTGCCAGGATCCGGTCGCCTGCTGCACCACATGTAATAATGACTCGGATTGTCCGGCGGAGCGTCCTGTTTGTGACCAGCTCGTCTGCGAGACGGCCCTTGGCGTTAACGCATGTTGGGGAGAACAGCAGATGGGGATGGGCACCATTGAGGTGGCCAGCAGGTGTGATACGCCCGACATGCACAACCTGAATGCCGCCCGCAATTGCTCCACTCGCTACATCGAATATGCCGACGGCTCTATCGATTTCTGGCTGAAGACCGAGGGTTGTTTCCTCCTGGATGACAAGCAAGAACAGGCCGGACGCCTTTGCTTCCACGTGGGTGGCAACTTCCTTGTCGAAGGCGTAGCTGCCAATCCGGCGGCCTACAACACCACTTTCGGCGAGTTCATCACCCGCGCCTTCATGCCCACCACCGGCGGCGTGATTTGGCGTTTGGATACGAGCAACGGTCTTTACGATGATGAAGCGGACGAAGGCATGATGATCGAAGCCTACACCGACGATGCCGTGGATTATGGCTGGACCAACACCAAGTTTTTCGACGTGACCACTATGGTAGATCCGGAGACAGCGCCAGACTTGATCCCCCGTCGGCCGATCATGGCCCCACCGGCTTTGGGTTTGACCTACAATCGGTCGCTGGTTTTGTTTTTCGGCACGGGTCGCACCGATGACTTGGAATACTACTCGGATCGGGATTACTTCTTCGCTGTCGAGGAGGTTTTGGATCCCGCAACAGGCAAGCCCACCGGTTTCGGCGAGCTTTTCAATAAGGACGGTGCGGCTGCAGGCACCGCCTTGAAGATGGATGACGGCGAGCGGCTTTACGGCAAGCCCCTGGTGGCCGCCGGTAAGGTAATCATGACCACCTTTGTTGCTGATCCGGACGAATGCACGGAGGGAGGTGGGCGCATGCACATCTTCAATTACGACGACACGCCTGCGGACACCGGCGGCATGCTTCAGTCATATACCTTGGCAGGAAAAGGAACGCCCAGCCCTCCGGTCATGGTCTGGACGCCCACCGGTCCTGTTGTGCTGGCTCAGCAGGGTGCCGGGGTTGAGGTTTTGCCCGTGGCGGATCAGATCAAGCCCACGGCCCACGCCTTGCACTGGGGCCAGGTTCTGTAGCACAATCGGTTCATGATCCATTTCCGAAGGCCCCCGCCGACAAGGGTTGGGGGCCTTCGGCTATTTCACAGAGGGAGAGCCGTCATGGTTCGAGTATTCGGCAGAACGGCAAGTTTGGCCTTGGTACCATTGAGCTGTTTGGTCTTTTTGGCCTGCGAAGACAAGCTCAAGGAGGTGCCACCCCAGTTCAGGCCTTCCATGGCCACCACGCAAGCGCCCACTCGGGCTCCTGTGCAACTACCGCCAAAGGTTGAGCGTAGGTCGGTTGACCCTGAAAGCTACAAAGACGCCAAGGCACCTGTTGTCAAACTGGAACCCGGCAAGTCTATCTGCCGCGAGTGTGATATGCGAAAGCCTAAACTGCTCACGAAGCTCAAATCCAAGGCCTTGTCCGCTCCCAAGAGTACACAAAGGTCTTCTTCTCTCCGCTCCAAGGGCCTGGAAATGTAAAGAGCTTGTTTTGAAGATTAATTTCGACCGCCGTTATGCCTAATTATCGTTAATTTATCTTAATTGAGCACAATTCTTGACAGGTTCAGGAAGCTAGTGGATACTGGTCGAAGTCAAGTTCTCCAGTTGTTGAAAACAGACGATGTGCGGAGCAGGAGACGGAACGACATGACGAGTTATCGGCGCAAAGCGGTGAGTGTTTTGGAGCAGACCGAAGATCAAGCCACCGAGGCCAAGCAGGCGTTCCGACGCTACCCCAACAATGTGCGCAAGCTGCGTGAGCAGCTTTTGATGAGCAAGGCTGAATTGGCCCGCAAGGCAAGCCTGAGCGCCTTGACCATCGACCGGGTGGAATCGGGTCACAAATGCCGCATGGACACCAAGCGCAAGATCATTTTGGCGCTCGGTTTGAAAATATCGGATAAGGATCAGGTTTTCGGACCTGAGAGTTACGAGGATTGAGGTCGGTTTTTACCCGCGACTGAGGACGGGACGGACCCATGGCGAAGTCAAAAACAGTAGTCGGACTGGATATCGGATCGAGCTCAATCAAGCTCGTTCATCTCAAGGAGACCAAGCGCGGCTATCAGCTGCTGGCTTTCGGCATGGCTCAGTTGCCGCCCGAGGCCATCATCGATGGCGCGCTGATGAACTCCACGGTCATCGTCAGCACGATCCGCGATCTGCTCCGCACCCATCGCATCAAGCACAAGGAAGCGGGCATCGCCATCAGCGGCCACTCGGTGATCATTAAGAAGATCACCCTGCCGGCCATGACCGACCAGGAACTGGAAGAGTCGATCCAGTGGGAAGCCGAGCAGTACATCCCCTTCGACATCAATGACGTGAACATCGACGTGCAGGTGCTCACGCCCGAGCCGACCGACCAGGGCCAGATGGACGTGCTTTTGGTTGCGGCCAAAAAAGACATGATCAACGATTATCTGGCCGTGGTCCAGGAGGCCGGCTTGTCGCCCATGGTGGTGGACGTAGCCGCCTTCTGCGTGGAAAACGCCTTTGAGATCAACTACGATGTGCCGACTTCGGACACCGTCGTCTTGTGCAACATCGGCGCATCCACCATCAACATCAACGTTTTAGCCAATGGGATAACGGCATTCACTCGCGATATCTCCATGGGCGGCAACCAGTTCACCGAAGAGATCCAAAAGCAGCTCAACGTGAGTTACGACGAGGCCGAGGCTCTGAAACTGGGCGGCGGCGCGGTCGGTGACGAGGATTCCGTGGTACCCCAGGAAGTGGAGCGGGTCATCGTGGGCGTGAGCGAAACATTGGCCGGTGAGATTCAGCGGTCCTTGGACTTCTATGCGGCCACGGCCGTTGATAGTCAGATATCGCGTATTTACCTGAGTGGTGGTACCTGCAAGATTCCGTCACTCTATAAAATCATCGAAAACAAGGTCGGGGTGCCTGTGGATATCATGTATCCTTTCAGGAACATCGAGCTGGATCCCAAGCGCCACGACCAGGAGTACATCCGGGACATCGGGCCTGCGTCGGCTGTTGCCGTAGGCTTGGCGATTCGTACTCCGGACGACAAGTGAGGCCGTCGTCATGATAAAAATCAATCTACTTCCCATTCGAGCCGCCAGGAAACGCGAATACGTTATCCAGCAGCTCATCCTGTTCGCGGTACTCATGGTTGGTGGTGTCTTGGCCATCTATTTGGTTTCGTCCAACATGGATGGCAAGATCGAAACCCAAAAGAATGCCATCACGCGCACCGAGAAGCAAATCGAGCAATACAGGAAGGCCATCGGTGAAGTAGAAAAGTTCAAGGGCCTGGAAGATAGGCTGAACCGAAAGCTCGAGATCATCGAAGACTTGATCAAGGGAAAGACGGGGCCTGTGCGTGTTTTGGACAAGCTCAGTCATCTCATTCCGAAGCAGGTTTGGTTGCTGAGTTGGTCGGACAAGCAGGGCATCGTGGAGCTGGCGGGGGAGGCCTTGACCAATAAATACGTGGCCGAGTTTGTCTCCGCCCTCAAGGAGTCCGGTGAGCCGCCGGCTACCAAGTTGCAGGGCATTGTGCCGGACGCCCCCAAGTCGGCGAACGGCAAAAAGGCCAAGAAAAAGGAACAGAGGAAGAGTACCAAGAAGATGTTTAGCGACATCAAGTTGGTGGAGACCGTGACGGTGGAGAGCAAAGAGCATGCTCGTTCCTTCGTTCAGTTCAAGATCTCCATGAGGGTCAACTACTCCATCTAAGGCGTGGTGGAAGAACGTCGGCCAAAGAGGACGCCATGGATAAATTCATAGCGGTATTTCAAAAAATTCCACTGGCCCACAAGGCCCTTGCGGTGGTCATGATTCTGGCGGGCATGGGCGCGGCCTATTATTTTCTTGGGTATCAGGAGCAAGAAAAAACCATCAAAAAATTGGTTCAACAGTACAACAAGCTTGAGGATGATTTACACGCCAAGCAGCAGGTTGCCGCCAACTTGACCAAGTACAAGAAAAAGGTCGAGTTTTTGCAGCAGAAGCTGGAAGAGAAGAAGAAGAACCTGCCCGATGACTCCAACCTGGATCATCTCCTGAAGACGCTCAATGAGCTGAGCGAAAAGAGTCAGATGCGCATTATTGCTTTTACGCCGAAGCAGGAGAGGCGAAAGAATTTCTATGCCGAGATTCCAGTGGCCGTAGAGCTCGAGGGCAATTATCACGAAATCGCCACTTTTTTCGACAAGGTGGCCAAGGAAGACCGAATCATCAATATTTCGAACATCAATCTTGAAGAACCGAAGCTGCGCAACGGCAAGATGGTCCTGAGGGCGATTTGTGAGGCAAAAACATTCAAGACCATTGCGGTAGGACAAAAGAAGTCAGGCAAGAGGAAGAAGAAGAAACGGAAAAAGAAGGCGCATTAATCAACGGCTATCCATGCTGATGAGAAGGAAATAGGTGGGCTATGAACAGGCCGTGCCAAAAAAAATATCGATTCTGGCCCTTGGCCTTGCTGATCGCTTTGCTGACGGTGCTTGGTTGCGGCGAGGACAAGAAGGCGGCGATGAAGGCCAGCCAAGCCGTTGCCGCGAGGAAAGCAGCGAAGGCAGAAAAGAAGGTTGCTGCTGAAGTCCAGCGGCCGAAGGAAACAGCGGTTACGGATTCCTTCATTTACACGCCGGTCGGAAAAAGGGATCCATTTAAGAGTGCCTACAAGGTAGTCAAGGTGGACGGCCAGGATCCGAACGAGGTGGTGACTTCACCGCTACAGCAGTTCGAGATCGATCAGCTTTCGCTCATCGCGGTCGTCTCCGGCATCAGCCAGCCCAGGGCCATGGTGACAGGCCCGGACAAGACCGGCTACACGGTCAAAATCGGCACACGTATCGGCAAACACTTCGGACGGGTGGTCAAAATCAAAAGTAGCGAACTGATCATCGCCGAAGACTATCGGGATTGGAATGGTCGCAAGGTGACCAACTATATCCATATGGCAATAAAGAAGGATTCCAAGCGCAAAAAAAGAAGGTAGTCAGGTATCTGCCTAGTTGAAGCGACCCGGGCAAAGCAGCCCGGGCTGAAGGAGAGAATCCATGGCATCTCGGAAAGTCCTGATCAGCTTGTTGGCCATCCCATTGCTCGTGATGGGAGGAGCTGCCTTTTCCGGTGAGTCCACGGACGGTTCGGACAACGTCATCACTGGGCTAGAGGTACAGAAAGGCAGTACCAGTACCCAGGTGCTCCTGCGCGCCAAGAAAACGCCGACGTTCACGGTGTTTAAGCTCAAGAACCCGGACCGTTTGGTGGTTGACTTGATCCATACGGATCTGACGGAGGCGGCCGCAAAGCCGATCAAAGTCAATGATTCGCGCGTGGGCCGCATCGCCACAGCCCAGTTCAAGCAGGCGGGCAGCGTGGTCAGCCGTGTGATCTTTGGCTTGCGCAAAGGCGTGCGTTTTGAGGCCAGGGCTCAAGGGCAATCCGTCTTGGTGATCATCACGGACGAGGATGCACCCAAGCGTCCCATCCAGGTGGCCAAGGCCGAAGAAGCCCCCATGGCATCGGATGATGAGCCGAACGACCTCGCCGAGCCCGCGGAGATCAAGGCTGAGCCCGCCGCGCCCGCCAAGTCCAAGGATTTCGAGATCGTGACGAGCAAGGGGGACAAAGATAACCCGAACCCTGTTCGCATCCGTCGCATCCTGACCAATCAACTGGATGCCGTGACCATCGTCGCCAGTGGGGAGATCGAGACCTACGAGGTATTGGAGGTTTACAATCCCTTCCGCTTGGTGGTGGATATGTATGGTGCCAAGATGCGCAACAAGAAGTATGAACGGAAATTGTCAGGCATCCATGCGGACAAGATGCGCGTGGTTGATTACGGCGGCAAGGTTCGCCTCGTGCTGGACATGAAAGACGGTCAGCGCCAGCCTTACAAGATTGCCCACACCCGCAATGGTTTGCATGTGCATTTTGTCAAGACACCCGCGGCCGTGGCCAAGGTAGCGAAACCGACACCTGCCAAGGTCGTGGCAGCCGTAGAAGCCAAACCTGTGGAAACCAAGGTGAAAGCTATTGCTCCCGCCAAAGTTGCCGATGCCCTGCCTGTCGCCAAAGCGAAAGAGGCCGAGTTGAGGGATTTGACCTTCCGGCAAGAGAAGAATGAATCCATGGTGATTTTAGACCTGCAGGGTCAGTCCCAGCCGCGAGTCGTACACAGCGACGGTCGTTCCACCGTGTTGGAGATCGACAACTGCCGGATGCCTGCCATGCTTGAGCGTACCCTGGATACCTCCGAATTTGGTGGTGCCGTCAGATCTTTGAGTGCGTATCGGGTGCAGGGCCATGACCGAGTCAAGATTGTGGCCGTGACCCAGGAGCACGTGTCCAATCGACTCGAACGCCGCAATGGCAAGTTGCTTTGGGTCTTCGCTGGTGACCGCAAACAGGTTCGCCGGCCCAAGACCAAGGCTTCTTCCATTCATGCCCAGGCCGCTTCTCAGCAGTATAATTACGCGCCGGATCAAGTGGCCGGCTATTCGGTTCGGCAGCCCGAGTTGGCCGCCAAGAAACGCGGCAAGAAGGGCCGGAGACGCTACACGGGCCGCCGAATTTCATTGGACTTCAAGGACGCGGACATTCACAATATTCTGCGCTTGATCTCCGAAGTAGCCAAGCTCAACATCATCACCAGCGACAAGGTCAAGGGCAGCATCACCGTCACCATGCGCAATGTGCCCTGGGATCAGGCCTTGGACATCATTCTCAAGACCAAGGGCTTAGGCAAGGTCCGCCATGGCAACATCGTTCGGGTGGCCACCTTGGGTGAGCTGGAATCCGAGCGAAAGGCTCTATTGGAGAAGCAGGTAACCAGGATCAAACTTGAGCCCCTGCGTGTGCGCCTGGTGCCGGTAAACTACGCCATTGCGGGCGACCTCGCAACGCAGCTCAAAGAGATTCTGAGTGAGCGGGGTTCGGTGGCCATCGACCAGCGCACCAACGTGCTGATTATCAAGGATGTGCTCGAGAATCTGGTCAAGGCGGAAGGTTTGGTCCGCTCCTTGGATACGGAGACGCCTCAAGTGCTCATCGAGGCACGCATCGTCGAAGCCAACACCCAATACCTCAAGGAAGTGGGTATTCAATGGGGCGGCAGCATGAACAACTCGGCGGCCACCAACAACGCCACGGGCTTGCCCTTTCCCGATTCGGCCATTATTAAAGGTGGCGCGGATTCCAACATCACCAATACCGACATCAGCGGCACGGGCAATCCGGGCAACTTTGCCATCAATCTGCCCTCGGCCGTCGGTGCCGGATCGGGTGGTGCCTTGGGATTCATTTTCGGCTCTGCGGGTGGTTCTTCCGTGCTCAACCTGAGGTTGAGCGCTCTGGAAAACAAGGGTTCTTTGAAGATCGTCAGCTCACCGAAGATTACAACATTGGACAACAGCATGGCCAAAATCGGCCAGGGTGTGTCTATCCCCATCAGCGTGACCTCGGCCGCCGGCGTCAACACCATCTTCGTGGAGGCCAAGCTTGAGTTGCAGGTCACCCCGCACATCACACAAGAAGGAAGCGTTCTGCTCGAGATCAAAGTCACGAAGAACGAGCCGGATTTCTCGCGAACTGGCGCCAAGGGCGATCCCACCATCCTGAAAAAAGAAGCCCAGACCCAAGTCCTGGTGCGCGATGGAGACACCACGGTCATCGGCGGCATCTATACTCGGAACACCTCGACCACCTTCAATGGCATTCCAATACTGTCGCAGATTCCTGTATTGGGATGGTTTTTCCGGCATACGCAGGAGTCGGACGACCGCACGGAGTTGTTGATTTTCATCACCCCGCGCATCGTCAATCGCCTCCAGTCCACGGTCTCGCAGAAATAGAGATCCGGGCAAGTATTTCTTGAGGAGGACACGATGAAAAAGATAACTTTACTTGCTGGGTTTTTGGTCTTGGCTTTGGCGGTCGGCGGCTGCGTGGAAAACGATCGGAGCTTTACCATCATCAAGGTTTTGATTCCGGATGCAGCGTCGGAATGTGACTACACCGTGGATGATTATTTCCGGTCGTCAGGTCTTATGGACTTGTCTTTTCCGGGCTATGGCGGTGAGGCTTTTTATGCCCTGGGTGTTCAGGTCCGCAACGCGTTGCCACCGGTGCCATCCTGTGAAACCGGCAATCTTTATGCCCATGATATCCAATTAGAGCGGGTCGAAATCCGATACTCCTTTCCGCAGGGGCGGGATGAGGTTGAACGCCTGGCACCCGCCGCCTTGCTCCTGGAAGATCAAGAAAGTCAGTTGTTGATATCGGGCACTTTTGGAGCAGAGACGGAAGAGAACATCCTTGTATTTATCGCAATTCAATCTCAGGTAGGGGCCCAACTCTACTCTCTCGGTGAAAGTGCCGACGATGTCACCCTTGGGGTCAGCATAAGGCTCATCGGATCTACCTTGGGCGGGGATCGAATCGAGTCCAACGAGTTCCTTTATCCCATCAGATTGTGCTGGGGGTGCTTGACGGATTTCGCCTGTGCAGATGGATCCTACCCGGCTTGTTTGCCAGGCCAGGATTCGGTCGATTTTGAACTTTGTGAAGATTCTGTTTTGTAGGTCGCCTTCAGCGCGGATCTTATCCCTGCCCCGGTTTCTGGAAAAAGTTGACATCTTTCGAGTGGTCATATAAATCCACAAGCTCGGATTGGATTTAACTGTGCCCAGCGTGGAGGCGATGTGCAAGAAATGACCAAACGTCTTGAAGCCTTGAGGATTTTGCTGGCCCGATTGAGGGGAGAGGCTCCCCCATCGGAGGTGAACGCGAAAGTCGAGCCGGTGGTGGATTTGAATCCAAGGCAACGCCGCTTGTCCGTTTTGCAGGCCATGCTTGAGCGACTCTAAGGAGAAGGTCCCATGTCATTTAGAAAGCAACTGGAATCAATTTGCCAACAGGCTCCCGGTAGCTTGGCCGTCATGGTCATGAGCATGGATGGCATCGCCGTGATGAAGCACGAAGTCCAGGACCCAGGACTGGACATGGAGGTTTTTTTGATCGAGATGGTGGGTCCGGTACGGCAGGCCATGCAGGCTTGCGAGTCGGTCAGCGCCGGAGACATGACGGCTTTTGATATGAAGGTGGGGAAAGGCCATTTGCTCTTCCATCACTTGGTGGATGAGCATTTTGTGGCCTTGTTGATGGCGCCCGATGCGGTGGTCGGCCGTGGCCGATTTGCCTTGCGTTTGCATAGTCGTGCCTTGAACCAGGAATTGAGTTGATTCGCAGGAGTCTTGCCCATGTATTCCACCACCAATTTTCGTCGTGGTTTGAAGATTGAGATCGACGGAGAGCCTTTTATCATCCTGGAGTTTCAACACGTCAAGCCGGGCAAAGGCGGTGCTTTTGTGCGAACCAGGATAAAGAGCCTGGTGACGGGTAATGTGCTGGACAAAACTTACAAGTCTGGTGACAAGGTGGATAAACCCGACATGGATGAGAAGGAAATGCAGTATCTCTATGTAGAGGGTGATAACTTCCACTTCATGGACAACGCGAGCTACGAGCAGGTCTTTATCACTCGGGAACAGTTGGGTGGCGTAGACGGCTTCCTGCAAGAGAACCTCATTGTCAGTGTTCTCTTCCACAATGGAAATCCACTGGTCGTGGAGCTTCCCAACTTTGTTGAACTCAAGGTCGTTGAGACAGATCCCGGTGTGAAGGGTGACACGGCTTCCGGGGGCAGCAAGCCTGCTACGCTGGAGACTTCCACCGTCATTCAGGTGCCCTTGTTCATTAACGAGGGCGAGCGAATTCGGGTCGACACCCGAACCGGCGAGTACGTCGAGCGCGTGAAAGAGTAGCGCAAGATCCGCTGAATCTTCTTATTCTGTCTGAAAAACAAACAAAAAGAAATTGACTGGGCTTCGGGTTCAGGATACCATAAACGACCGACCTTGTCCTGCGGAAGCATGTGTTTTTACGGGCATTTTGGTCGGTCAAGTGGAGAAAAGTTTAGGATTTTTTTGTCGACGGGCGTATTCAGATAAAGGCCAAGCGTGGCGATCAACAAGAACAAAATCAACGACAACGCCCTCAAGTACATTCAGAAGGGGCAGATCAAAAAGGCCATCAAGGAATACGAAAAGATCCTGGCCGAAGATCCTTCTGATGTGCGTACGCTGTTGAAGAAGGGTGATTTGCTCGTCCGGGCTGGAGATAAAAGCCTGGCGGTGGACACCTATCTGATGGTGGCCAACGCATACTCTCAACAGGGTTTCTATCTGAAGGCCGTGGCGGTCTTTAAGCAGATTCTAAAAATTGATGAGAGCCGCATTGACGTTAATCTGCGATTGGCAGAGGAATATCAAAACCTGGGTGTCATCGGCGACGCCATGTCTCATTTGCAGGTGGTGGCGGCATACTACGAACAGCAAGGGCAGACCCGCGAGTCCCTCGACATCCTTCGCCGGATGGTGGAATTGGAGCCCGAGAACATAGCCAGCCGCATCAAGCTGGCGGAACTCTACTCGCGCGAGGACATGATCGCCGAGGCGGTTAGTGAATTCAGCCAAGCGGCCAACGATTTGAAAGAGGCCAATCGAGTCGAAGACTTTGTTAAGGTGGCTGAGCGACTGGTGTATCACGATCAATCCAACATTCCTTTGATTAAGGAGTTGTCCAATATTTATCTGCAACGGGGAGACACCAAGCGTTCGCTGGGTAAGTTGCAGATCTGTTTCAAGGCGGATCCTCGGGATTTGGATACCTTGAGCATGTTGGCCATGGCCTTCCATGAGCTGAAGCAACTTTCCAAGACGGTTTCGGTTTACAAGGAGATGGCCAAAATTTACGAAGAAATGGGTTCGGATCAAGAGGTCGAGCAGGTTTATCGTAAGGTCCTCGAGATCACCCCCGATGATCCCGAGGCTTGCGAAGCACTGGGTGTGCAGACTGCGGATAGCACAATCGATGAAGAAGATGATTGGGCAGACATGCCCGATGAGCCGGCCTACGTCGAGGAGGTTAACGAGGCGGATGTATACGAGGAGGTGGACGAACCCTCATCTCCTCAAATGACCCAGCCGGCCGTCGCTCGATCCGGCGATGTTGAGATGGAAGACATCAATCCCGAGCCGGATGAAGTGGAAATGACCATGGAGGCTCAAGCCCCGGTGGTCGAGGCCTCGCAGGATCCCGATCGGGAGCTCATCTCGCGATTGTTAACGGAGACCGATGTTTACATCAAATATGGATTGAACAACAAAGCCTTCGAGCATCTTAATCGGGTATTCGAAGTGGATCCGGCCAACATCGAGGCCCACACCAAGCTCAAGGATTTGTACCTCAATGCGAACCAGATGGAGCACGCAGTCCAGGAGTTGCTGACCCTGACCCATTTGAATATGCGAATCGGGCGCAATGCTCTGGCGCAGCAGCATTTGCAGGACTTACTGGGTGTCGCACCCGATCATCCTGATGCTCTGGTTTTGGCCGGACAATTGGGAATGGAAGTGGCAGGTTCGGTCGACGGTCAGGATGAAAACGCGGTGGGCGTCTTCGACGAGTTGGATGATGTGTCCATCGATTTGTCGGACGAAAGCGTTGAGTTGTCAGTAGATGAGGTCTCTTTCGATGACGTGCCGGCGGTCGACAATTACGAAGATCCTTCCCTGTCGCCGAGCGATCGGGATGACATGTACGCGCAGGACGAAGAGACCAACTTGATGGACTCGCTGAGCCTGGATGACGCCTTGCAGGCGACCAGTGATGCCACGGAAGTGCTCGACGACTATGACGATCCCAGTTCGGAGACAGTGGATCTAGACGCCAGCGAAGTGGGGGCTTTGCTGGATAGTGGCCATAGTTTTTTGGAGCCGGAAATTGAGGGCGTAGAAGAGGTCTCCTTCGATGAGGAGAGCTCACCAACCGTGCGGGAGTTAGGGGCTGAGGATTTTGAGGTCGTAGGTGATTCCCCTATCAAGGAAGTGCCCGAGCTGGAAGAGCCGGAAGTGCTGGAAGAGCCGGAAGTGCTGGAAGAGCCGGAAGAGTTGGAAGAGCCGGAAGTGCTGGAAGAGCCGGAAGTGCTGGAAGAGCCGGAGGAACCGGTTTTGCCGCCCGACCTGCTGGCCCTGGATTCTCTGGATACCGGCGACGATGAGGACGAATACGAAGCTGACGAAGCCTCCACTCGCATCGTGGGTGACTACGATTTGGATGCCCTTGAGGCCCAGATGGATGCGGCCCGCGCCGCGGAACAAGCAAAGTCTGAGTCAGACCAGGAAATTGAGCCCGCGCCGTCGGCCATGTTGGATGATCCCCTTGCTCCGGTCGGCCAGGAAGAACCAGGCATTGAGGATCCCGCGGTTGAAGATTTCGTAGCGGATGATGAATTGCTTATCGATGATGATCCTGAAATCATCCGCGAGGACGAAGAAGTTGAGCCAGAAGCTGCTTCAGAAGACCTGCCGCCCGAGCCCGATCCCGAAGAAGCCATTGAATTCGTTGACGATGGGGACATCGAGGATCTGTCCATGGCCGATGCGGAGGCAGAAGTTGCGGCAGAAGCTGAGGCAGAGGCTGCCGAGGTGCAGGCTGAGGAGGTTAAGGCAGAGGACATGGTGGCTGGACCTGATGACGCAGTCGATGCGGAATCCGAATCCGTCGCCGAGGATATTGGGGATAGCGCCCTTTCCGATTTAGAGGACGGGCTGGAAGAAGTGGACTTTTTCCTCCAGCAGAATCTGCTGGAGGAGGCCAAGGACACCCTGGAGGGATTGAAAGAAGAGTACCCGGATCATCCTGATGTCTTGGCCAACATCGAGAGAATCGAGAGGCTGGAAAAGGGCGGTGACGCTGTCGGTCAGGTCTCCGCGGAGGAGTTGGCTGAGCCTTTTGATTTGGCGGCTGAGTTGGAACGAGAGGGTGATATCGGCGGAGACTTTGGCGCGGCACCACTGGATGATGAATTCCAGTATAGCGTAGATGACGTTTTTAGCGCCTTTAAGAAGGGCGTGGACCAGGTGGTGGATGAGGAAGACTCGGCCACTCACTTTGACCTGGGCATCGCCTACAAGGAAATGGGCCTGGTGGATGATGCCATCCGAGAGTTCCAAGTATCAGCCCAGGACCCCAGCCGGCGAGCCAATTGTTTGACCATGATGGGCTTGATCCATGGCGAGCAGGGGCGTCACTCGGAAGCCATCGACAGCTTTAAAGATGCCCTGCACTCAAAGGGGATCACCGAGCAAGAGCAGACTGGATTGTTTTTTGAGCTGGCGCTGGTATACGAGGCCTTGGCCGATAAAAGCGAGATGCTGTTGTATCTGAAAAAAGTTTACAAACGGGATCCCAAATTCCGGGATGTAGCCGCTCGCTTGAAGAAGCTCATCAAGGCCGCGAGCAAGAAGGGCGATCCCAAGCCAGCAAAAGATACGAACAAGGAAAAGATTTCATATATGTAGCGCACCCGATGGGATGATGGATGAACTACCTGCGCCACTTTCAGTTGAATCAGGAGCCATTTTCCAACGCACCGGTGACGCGTTTCTACTATAACAGTGTTCAGCATTCGCAGGCCATGGTCAGGTTGATGTTCGCCGTGGACAACATGCGAGGCTTGGCCATTTGTGTGGGCGAGATTGGTCGCGGAAAGACCACGCTGGCTCGGCGGATGCTGGACAACTTGCCCGAGAGCGAGTACGAGGCAGCCCTGCTGGTGATTATTCATTCCGGCATCACCGCATCGTGGTTACTTCGTCGGATTGCTTTGCAGTTGGGCGTGGAGAGCCCCGCAGACGACAAACTGGCCCTGCTCAGTCAACTTTACCAGCGCCTGGTGCAGTTGTACGAACAGGGAAAGAAGGCAGTCGTGCTTATCGACGAAGCCCAGATGTTGCAGACACGGGAGATCATGGAGGAGTTCCGTGGTCTGCTGAATCTTGAGGTGCCACAGCGCAAACTCTTAACCTTCGTTTTTTTTGGCTTGCCCGAGTTGGAGCAGAACCTGATGCTGGATCCCCCTTTGGCTCAGCGTGTGGCCCTGCGTTACAAATTGGAGCCTTTTAGTTCTGCGTCCACTGAATCCTACATCAAGCATCGCCTGCGCATGGCCGGGTCCAAAAAGATGCTTTTTTCCAACAAGGCGGTGGAGGCTCTTCACCATTACAGCCGGGGCGTGCCCAGGCTTATCAATACCCTTTGCGATAACTGTCTGTTCGAGGCGGCTTTGGGGAAAAAACCGGTGGTGGATGGGGCCTTGGTGGAGCGCATGGCCAAGAACTTGGGTCTACTCATGCAGAATCAAGTACCGGAGGCCATCGCGGCCCGAAGGCAGGCCGGTGTATTGATGCCTGGGGAATCGACAGCGGGCCGCATTGTTGGGCGGCCTGGTGCTGGCGAGGTCAGCATGGAGGAGATCGATAGGTTCCTTGACAGGCATGGAAAAGTGCAATAAAAATTTTACTTTGGTCCGATTTCGGCACGTTTCAGGAGTTGAGCGGAGCGGACAGACGCGGGTGTAATTCAGTGGTAGAATGCAAGCTTCCCAAGCTTGACGTCGTGGGTTCGAGCCCCATCACCCGCTTGAGCATTTGAAAACCTCAATCACATAGGTGGTTGAGGTTTTTTTGTCGGGAGTCCTCAGGCGTGCGTTCCAAGGCCCGCATCGTCTTATCGGTTCCGTTCTTGATCATCGTGGCTGTCTTGACGGGCGCCTTGTTGTTCATCAAGAGCGATTTTGCTGCAGAGCAACTCTGTGGTGTGCTGGAATCTAGCGCCAGAGAGAGACTGGGCCTGAACGCCAGTTTGGGCACATGCCAAATCGATCTTTTGCCACCCAGCGTGGCCGCCGGTCCATTGAAGCTTGCGGGCAAATCGGGAAGCCGACTTCTTGTGGTCGAGCAAATCCGTGTGGATTTGGATTTTTTAGACCTTTTGTCTGGCCACTTGCGCATCGAGCAGGTGGATTTGAAAGCACCCCATCTGACCCTGGCCTTGAGGGATGGAAAGGTCGTTAATTTGCCCGATCTGTCCAAGGGCCGGATGACAACAGAGAAGGAATCCGAAGGGGGTGTCGCGAAATTTTTGAGGAATTCGTCAATCCTGCCTGAGACCATCACGATTCAGGGGGCTCGGATCGATTTGGCTCTGGACAAACAGGGCTTGATCCAGCTTAGAGACGGTCAGTTTAATCTCATACGGGATGATGACGGCAGGCTGGCTCTCACCTTGAGCTTGGGGGGGGGGACTTTGGATTTGGCCGGTGCTGAGCGGAGCAGCATCCAACTGGGGGCCATCAAAGCCCAGATTCAAGGAAACGAACAACGTCTCGAGTTGGTCCGGTTTGCGGCGGAGGTAGAGGGCGTGAGCTTGGATTTGGGAGGGGAACTTTCGCTTTCGGATAAGACATTCGAGCCCAAGTTTCGGGTGAGCGCCAGCGGGCCCCTGTCCATCATCAATCGATTTGTGCCGGGGCCGCCGGACATGCGAGGTCAGGTGGTGCTGCGGGCCGATGGGCAGTGGCTCAAATCAGGTCCGAGTGCCAAGGGTGCTGTGGAGGTGAAGGGATTCGGTATCGTCTCCGTTCATGACGTGGATTTAACCGCGGGTCTACGGGTCGAGGGCAAGCGGATAAACTTGGAGGATATGGCCATTTTCAGTCCGGCCGGAAGGATTGCTGGTTCTTTGCATTTGGATTGGCACTCACCCTACGATTTCGCAGGCGAGCTCGAGATCACGGAGGCCGATTTGCGAGAGGCCCTGCTTTTGGCGGGCCAGGATTTTCATCCCATCAGCTTGCACGGATCGGGCAAGACTCGTTTTCGCGGTCGCTTCGTCGGCAAGTATGGTCCTTACGTCATCTTGGACCACCGCATGAATTTGGACAAGTTGACTGTGCAGGTTTCTCGTCAGGTACTGGACTGGAGTGGGGCCACGCTTCGGGCCGAAGCTGCTTTCACCGGCAACCGCGTGCGTTTTCCCAGTTTTCTTATCGAACGAGGTGCCTCGAAGATCAGCGGCACGGGCAAGATTCGATTCCGCGATGGGCATGCTTGGGCTCAGATACAGGTTGATCCCTTGGACCTGGCGGATTTTACCCCCGTGGTGGGCTTGGCCGTTTCCGGCCGGGGTCGTATGGATTTGGACGTGGATGGCCTGCTTCCCCTGGCCACCATTGAGGCCAGACCTCAGATAGCGCAGGTTTTCATCGAAAACAGATCCTTGGGCGATCTGAATGGTTTGGTGCGGGTTTCCACCGCTGGCCTGGTTTTTGAATCCATGCGATTGGCTCGCGCTGGTGGTGTCATCCACTGCGATGGCTACCTCGGGTTGGATAGCCCTCACAGGCTGGATGCCTCTCTGAAACTGGAACGATTGCCCGCCCCGGCCCTGGTGAGCTTGGTCCGGCCAGGTCCGCCTCCTTCTTTTCTTGGGGGCTTGTTGGGTGGACAGGTTCAGGCTGGGGGCTCGTTGGAAAATCCCGATTTGGAGTTTCGGGTGGGATTTGCCGATTTGCGACTGGGCGACCAGGCTTTTGAGGAGGGTGGTGCCTTGGGCCGCTATCGCGACGGGGCCTGGGAGCTGGATCTTTTCGAAGCGCGAATGGGGCCTGGTTGGGTTTTCGCTCGCGGATCCATTTCGTCTTCTCTGGAGTTGGATTTGTTGGCTTATTCCACGGGGCTTCGCCACAGCTCCTTTCATGCCCTGCGAGGCCTGAAGGACATATTGGACTTCCGCATCGATCTGCACACGACCGTCAAGGGGCCTCTGCTGTCGCCTGCTTTGGAGGGCTGGGCCAAGGTTTACGACACCCATCTGGCGGGTCGCCGGGTGGCCGGTTCCTTTGTATCGACTCGGGCGACCACTGAATCGGTGCAGGTGCAGGGTCGATTCATGGGCAAGACCGCAACACTGGATGGACGCATGGAGTTGACCGAGCGTCTTCCCTTTAGCGCGTCCTTGCATTTCGATGCCCAGGATTTAGGTCGCTTCATTCCGCAATTGTCCGAGGACGAAGCAAATCAGGCGGCTTTAAAAGGTTCGATTCAGGCCAGTGGACGTCTTTTGGCGCCGGAGAGCATTGAGGCGAGCATCGGGGTGGAGCAGGCCCGCATGCGCCTGGCGGGTTTGGAGTTTGTCAACCGAGGTCCCTGGGAAATCAGCATGGCCGGCGGGCGTTTGGATGTGGGTCGCTTCGAGTTGACAGGTCCAAAGACTGAACTCCATATAGGCGGTTTTGCCGACCAGCAGCGACTTCGATTTGATGCGACAGGTCGTGTGGACTTCAGCTTGTTCCCCTTGTTGCTAAGCTGGATGCCTCGAGCAAGCGGACAGGTTAACTTGTGGTTGGGCTTGGGCGGTTCCTGGTCCTCGCCCCGGATAGATGGGCGGGCTGAAATTTTAGCAGATCAGGTGCGCATCCGGGGGTTTGGGCTCGATCTCGAAGCGGTGCAGGGTGAGTTGCGTTTTACGCCCGAACGACTTGACATCGTCCGCCTGATAGCACGACTTGGTGGGGGGCAGGTTGCCGTGCGAGGTGGGCTGGATTTGGAACGACTCATTCCAGGGAAGCTGGCTTTGACCTTGGAATTGGATCGGGTGCGCTACGAAGTGAATCGCCAGATGTGGGCTCTGGGGTCGGGCACCCTTGGGTTGCTGCGTGAGCCTGGAAAGCGGATCAAGCTAAGCGGAGAGCTGGAAATTTTCGAGGGGGCATTCAAAGAGAGTATTTCGCTGGTGTCTCTGTCCAACGGCTTGTTCCGTCGCCGGCGAGCCTATGTCCAGAGCTATGACCGGGAGTTGGAATTGATGGACTTGGATGTGCGCCTTCGGGCTTCGGATAAGTTCATGGTTCTCTATGACCTGGAATTGGTGAAGTTCGAATCGGAAATGAGGGGGGCACTCCGGCTGACCGGTACCAACCAACGATTGGGTCTGCTGGGCGAGGTGGAATCTTTGGTGGGCCATGTGTCGTATTTGAGCAAGCGCTTTGATGTGCAATCCGCACGGGTGTATTTTGAGGAGCGTTACGAAATTCAACCCAAGTTCGAGGTGATTGCTTCCAGGGTAGAGGCCGTGGACCGGGGCGAAGAGGGGGAGACCACCTATGACGTGAACCTGCAGCTGGTGAGCGATGGCAGCGACCTCAGGGTGGGCCTGCGCTCCACTCCGTCGTTGGATGAACGGGACATCATCACCCTGTTGAGTCTTGGCGTCACCAGCCGAGATGTGGATTCACTAAAAAGTGAGGACTTGTTTGGTTTGGGTGGGGAGATTTTCGTCCGATCGTTCAAGTTGGATGAACGCCTGAGTCAGATTTTTCCTTTCCCCGCCGATGTCATTAAGCCCAAGTATTTTCGTTTACGCAGCCGTTTTTCGACGAAGACCGGCACGGCACCTCGCTTGGAGACCGGTGTGAAGCTGCGTGTCATCAGCGAGAACCTGGACTTGGATTACAGCCGTTCTCTCTTTGATGATACGGATCAGAGCTTGGATTTGTCTTATCGCCTGACGCGGGGCGTGTCGGCCCGGATGCATTGGGAAAATTCAGAAGAAACGGACCTGGGCGACTTGGGGCTGGACTTGAAATTCAATTGGGAATGGTGAGGAGGGCTGCGGCGTGCGTCTCGGTGGGCTTTTGTTGGCGATTATCTTGACGGTCATGGGCTTCGTCCCGGGACCTGTTCGGGCCGAGTTGCCACTCAGGGGTCAAGCGGTCAACCGGGTGGTGCTGGATGCACCAGGACTCGATCCGATAGAGGGCTTGAGCTACGTTGAGATTCGAGCGGGAGATCGCTTCAGCGTGGAGGCGGTTCGGCGCTCAATCAAGCTCTTGTACCTGCTGGGCCTCTATGGCCAGGTTCGCGTGACCGCAACACAAGAGGCGGATGGTCTGGCCTTGCGCTTTGCCTGCACGCCGAAGACCTCGGTGGTCGCCGTGGACATTCTCGGGGCTGAGGCGGTGGGTTTGGAAACCCTCAAACGCATGTGTCGGCTTAGGCGTGGCGAGGAGTATGACCATTGGAAAATGGAAGCCAGCGCGGCGGACATGCAGGCCTTATACCGCAAGCGTGGGTACCGAAAGACGCGGGTGGTGCCGGAAACATCGCCGGCGGGCGATCACGCCTTGCGTGTTCGTTACTATATCCAGGAAGGCTCGCCCACTCGGGTGGGGCGGGTTGATTTTCAGGGGGCCGGCGACTTGCCCCTTCGGCAGTTGGAGCGGGTCTTGGGGCTGGCCCCCGGGGACGTGTTTGATGTGGAGATCCTGGATTCAGGGGGCAAGCGATTGCTCGCCTACCTTCGGGCTGAAGGCTATCTGGAGGCCAAGGTGGAGGTCCCGAAACTGGATCTTGAGTCGGATGCAGCGGTTGTGCGTTTGTCGATCAAGCTCGACACGGGACGCCAGGTGTTTGTTGAATTTGAGGGCAACCAGGTGCTCAAGAGCCTTGAGCTGCGCAAGGTTCTCAAGTTGAAGAATGGGGTGCGGCTGAGCCAATTTGGTATGCAGGATTTAGCCGAGCGCATCGAATCGCGTTATCGCAAATCGGGCTTTGCCAGGGTTTTGGTCGAAGGCAGTTTGTCGCATATGCGGCAGCCGGGTGCCCGATGGGTGACCTTTTCGATCCAGGAGGGCCCCCGTGTGACGGTACGGAGTGTGCGCTTCGAGGGCAATCGGGAGTTCGACAACGCAACACTTCGGGATTACTTGGACAACGCCATGTTGGACGCCGTGCCGCTGTCTTTGTTGGGCCAGCCCATCGATCGAGGGGATGTGGACGTGTTTTCCGGAGGGCATCCCCTGCGAGGCAAGGTTCGACGGGTTAATCGCCCCCAGGGGTTTCTCTTCGACCTTGTACCAGAGACCATGTATCTTCCCGGTCCCTACCAGAAGGCTCTGGATGACATCTCTGACCTTTATCGAAGTCGGGGCTATTTGGATGTGCATATCGAGTCCCCTCTGTTGAGCTATGGCGCCAGCGGTGCCAACCTCTACATCACCATTCCCGTCGAAGAAGGGGTGCAGACGCGGGTGGAGTCCATCTCTTTCGGTGGAAACCAGGCCGTTTCAGCTGGGGAGCTTTTGGCCGTGGCCGAGGGTGCCGGACGCTATGTTAAGCCTGGCGAGGCCTTGGATCAGTTCGGCGTGGAGATGTTGCGTAAAGAGCTCACGCGATTCTATTCCTCCAAGGGCTATGTGTATTGCCGGGTGGAGCTGGATCTCATCTTTTCCGAGGATCGCAGCCTGGCTGGCGTGGTGTTCAATTTGTCCGAGGGACCCCAAGTGCGAGTGCGTCGCGTCCTGGTGCGAGGCAACCTGCTCACCTCCAATCGTATTTTTGATAGTTTGGTTTCCCTCCGGCCCAAGGCCATGTTTTCGCCCCAGAAAGCCTCCGAAAGTCAGCAGGCCTTGCTTGATCTGGGCATCTTTGCCGGCGTGGACATCAAGCTGGTGGATTCGGACTTGGCCGAGGCGGAGAAGAATGTGGTGGTGACGGTGCGAGAGCGGCTGCCCCACGTCTTGGGTTTTGGACCCGGCCTTTCCTCTGGCGAGGGCCTGCGGGTGGCTTTGGAGTACACGCGTCGCAATCTTTTTGGTTACGGTTTGGAGTTCGTCTCCAAGGCCAAGGTCAACTACCAGGTTTTCTACCCCCTTTTGCAGTCTTCTCTTCGGGACCGATATGAGCACATGGGCTTCCTGGAGGGCTTGGAGGGTTGGTTGGTGGCCGGTGTGCATTGGCCGAGGCTGTGGTGGTTGGAGCGCAAGATGGCCGGGCGCATCGATATTTGGGCGATGCAGGATCACGCCATCTCGTACGATTTGACCAAGGTATCTTTGGTGCCCGGCTTCGATATGAAGTTGACCGATGAGCTGGCCTTGGACGTGGAAGCCGAGGTGGAGTTCAACAGTCTGACCTGTCCATTTGCGGAAGAAGAGATGCTTTGTGAAGAGGGCTCGGGTATGCAGTGTGGTGTGGCGCGTCGGCAACAGGCATCCCCCTGCGGTGGGGCGATCACCGAGCAGCGCTGGCTGCGCTACGACGAGGGGGCTTTGTGGTTGGGCTCTCTGAGGCCTGAGCTGTCCTGGGATCGGCGTGATAACCCCTTCAATCCTCATCGTGGGACCCTGGTTTTTCTGCGTAGCGAGTTGACCACCAATTTGGCAGGAGACCGAGAGGTGCTGTTTTCCAAGTTCGACGTCTTGATTTCGGGCTACATCCCCCTGGGTCGCACCACGACTTTGGCCCTGTCCCTGCGCTCGGGCTTCATTTTTCATCTGACCGACGATTCCCGTACGCCTTCACATAAGTTGTTTTTCTTGGGCGGTCGCAACTCGGTTCGCTCATACAATGAAGAGGCGCTTATCCCCTCGGATTTGGATCCGCCTTGTATTTTGCGTACCGGGACTTCAGGAGAGCGTTACTGTGTCTCCCCCGGAGGCAACGCCTATTTTACGATTAAGGTCGAGTTGCGCTTCCCGATGATCCCGGGTGTGCTCGATGGTGCCGTGTTCTCCGACTTGGGCAATTTATGGATGGAGCCCAACAACTTCAATCCCATCGATCTCCGCCCCGCGGCTGGTTTGGGCCTGCGACTGGTAACCCCCATCGGCCCCATGGCCTTCGATTTGGGCATCAACCTCGATCCGGATGAACGAAGAGCCGAGGACCGTTGGAACTTACATTTTAATATTGGGGTATTTTAGACATTCTAATTCATAAATATTTTACCAAATCAGCAGAATGTCTTATCCCGCATCGCCAAGCGATGCGGGGTTAGTGAGGGCTTCTATGGAACCATAAAAAAGTCAGAGTCGATGTTCAGATCATCCATTCTGTTCCACAGCTCACCCAGATCGCTGTAGTAGATGTTCACATCGTGCTTGCGCCCACTGACATCCAAAGCATGCTCACGGAATGTCGCTTCTTTTTTGTAGCCCATTTTTCTCAAGAGAGCGGCGGCGTTGGTGTCGTCGTGGCGCAGGTAGGCTTGCACTTTTTCTATGCCGCGATCGATGGCTCGATCGTAGAGTTCACGCAGCATGATTTGGCCAAGGCCCCGCTTGCGGTGCTTCTGGACGATGACCACCCGGATTTGGGCTACGTGGGTGGACCAACCGTGGCGCTCGGTGTGAAGGGTTCCGTCGGCCACCACGCGCTCTTTGTCGTTCTCTTTTACGATGGCCAGGATGGGCAGCACACGATCGTAGTCTAAGTGTCGGCACCAGTTGGTGATGACCTCACGCTGGCTCACGTCGTGTTTGAAGTAGCGTCGGTCTCGTTTGCTCAAGGACTTAAAAAAGGAAAAGAGGCGATCCCGATCATCCGGCCGCATGGGGCGCAAGAAAATTTCGGAACCGTCGTTGAGTTCAAAACGTTTGGGGTAATCGGAGAAATCCACCAGGGTGTTGGGATCGTTCATGAAGACCCCTCGGCGACACGATTGCCCTTGACGATTTGCGCGATGAGCTTCATGGACTCATCGTCAAAGTTGACGAACTCCACACCCATGCCCCCTGGTTCATCGTCGGTGGCGGGGTTGATTCGGACGACGCGACCCAGGCCCTCGATGAGCTTGGCACCGTCTCGCAGGCAAAATTGGAGGTAGATCAGGCTGCCCTCTTCTCGCACGTCCTGGGTTCGAATGAACATGCCGCCGATGGAGACGTCGGTGGAATACTCGGCGAGGAAGTCTTCCAGGGTGTCAAAGCGGTATTGGATCAACAACGAGACGGGGGCGCGAGGATATCGTCTGCGGTCCTCTCCGCTTTCCTTGGCTTTGGTCATATGGTCTCCGTTTCATGGTGCAGCAATTCCCGAGAATACCCAAGGCGGGGATGGAGCGTCAAGCGTCTATAGACCGGCCTCCCGTCGTATCTGTGATGAGATAGCCTCGCGCAGCTTGGGATCCTGAGGGTCGGATTCGCTCAAGGGGCGCAAAACGGCGCGCAACAAGGAACGGCCGGTGAAATGTTTCAGGCCTTGGCGCAATCTGTCGGCCTCCGGCGAGTCGCTGGGCGTTTTATCCAGACGGCGCTGAAGCCGTGCTTTTTCCAGGCTGTCCAGAATTGGCATGAGGGGTCGCCGCCAATTCAGGCGCAGCAGGCCCAGGTACTCGCCGAGTTTGTATGGTTGCAGCAGCAGGCTGTCGCCTGCCCGTCGAGGCATCAGGACCATACGATCGTCGCCGGCACCCAAAAACAGGTGCGGGCCTTCTTGGGTTTGGGCCAAGCGCTGATCGGCCTCGATGCCCAGGCTGCTGAGTACAATGATCAGGTCGACTTGAGTATTCAGCGTTTTTTTGACCCGCTCCAGAGCCTTCCCTGGTTTCGTCAGGCGAAATCCTTCTGGCAAGCGGGTTTTGGGCCAGGGGCCGCTCAAGCCCACCACCGCCAGATGCAAGCCCCCTCGTTTCATGAGGAGGTGGCTGGGCAGCAGGAGTTTGCCGTGGGCGTCTTCGAGGTTGGCGGAGATCAGGGGCAGGCCTGCCTCTGATGCCGCCCGGCGTAGCTCGTCCATGCCCATGTTCAAATCCAGGGCGCTGGGGCACCAGGCGTCGACGCCCAAGGCGCCTAAGCTGCGGATGATGAAGCGGGCCCTGTCCAGGTGACGACCTCGTGTGCCGGGCTGCCTGAGCCTGGGGAAGAGCAAGTCGCCCGCCTCCAGCACCAGGATATCCGGATGCCGGTCTCGGAGGCTTTTGATCATCGCTGCTTTCCTGGCCAGACCGCCAAGACGTCCTCCACTTCAGCCGCAAGGTTCGATGGCACCTGCCTCGTTGGATTGGTAGGCGATCATGAGGAGTCCCGTGGACTCAGCCTGGAGGTTTTGTTTTGTTTGGGAATCCTGTCTGACGGCAGGGGTGGCGCAGGCGGTCAAACTGGCAGCCAAACAGATGGCCAAATAGATGACCAGATAGATGGGTCCGCGGACTGTGGTTTTGCTCTTCATGGCTTGGGCTCCAAGGTGGCTTCGGCCAGGTCGGCGACAGAGGGCAGGCTTTGAAGCCGTATTTCGTTGCCCAGGCCTTCGCGGGCTTGTTCCAGGTTGCCCGCGGGCAGGACCAATCGCTGAAAGCCCAAACGGGCTGATTCCGCAGCTCGTGCCGCGGCTGCCGGCACGGCCCTTACCTCGCCGCTTAAGCCCACTTCGCCGAAGACCGCCGTATGCTTGGGTACCGGACGGTCGGCCTGGCTGCTTAAAATGGCCAGGCAGATGGCCAGGTCGGCTGCCGGCTCGTCCAAGTTCAGACCGCCGGCGACGTTTAAGAAGAGGTCACATCCCGCCAAGGCCAGGCCGGCCCGTTTTTCGAGCACGGCGGCCAAAAGCGCTATCCGGTTCGGATCGCAGCCCGAGGCCGTGCGACGGGGTTGGGCGGATGGACTGGGGCTGACCAGGGCTTGGACTTCCACCAGGATGGGCCGGCTGCCTCTCATCAGGGGAAAGACCACCGAGCCCGGCGTCGATTCAGGGCGGTCATGCAAGAAGGCAGCAGAGGGATTGTCTATTTGGGCCAGACCTTGGCCGGTCATTTCAAAGACGCCGATTTCAGAGACGGGACCGTGGCGGTTTTTATGAGCCCGAACCACTCGCAGGGAGCGACCCGGATCGGCCTCGAAATACAGCACCGTATCCACCAGATGCTCCAGGGTGCGGGGACCCGCCAGGGTGCCCTCCTTGGTGACATGTCCGATGATCACCAAGGGCATCTCCCGGCGTTTGGCCGCGTCGCATAGGCGACTGGTGGCTTCTCGTACCTGGCTCACGGAACCTGGGGCCGAGGGGAGGTCTGCACAGCGCAATGTCTGGATGGAGTCGATGACGACCACTCCGTAGTCTCCTTCGCCGAGGGTCGCGGCGATCGCGTCGGCGTCGGTTTCGGCCAAGAGATGCAGGCCTTGCAATGGGCAGCCGATGCGTTCGGCGCGCTCACGTATTTGAACCGGGGATTCTTCTCCGGAGACGTAAAGGCTGTTTGCGCCTTGATGCTGTAGCCCGGCGCAAACCTGTAGCAACAGAGTGGACTTGCCTATGCCTGGTTCGCCGCCCAGGAGCACGACCCCACCAGGCACCAGGCCCCCACCCAGGACTCGATCCAGTTCCGTTAGGCCCACCTTTTGGCGGATCGCATGGCTGGACCGGACAGCCTGGGCCTCGATGGGTTTGGCGGCTTTGCGTTTGTTTGACCTGCCTTTGGCGTTTTCCAGCCGCGGCAATTGTTCTTCGAGGGTGTTCCATGCGTTACAGCCTGGGCACATGCCCAGCCAGCGGGGTTCTTGCCGGCCGCAGGTCGTACACTGATAATAAATTTTTGCTTTTGCCAATGGGTCCCTCCAGTCTCCGAGTGTATCCGAATGGCCGAGAATCTCCAGGTTGATCTTTCAAGAAGTCGGAAGATCAAAGGCCGTAATCTTTACAGCTGAGACGCTCTGGACCATACTGAGTCCTTATGACAATCGACAAACCAGCCAGCCCCATGGTCACCGAAGCCATGCAGGTCGATCGTTCCAGCCTCCGTTTGCAGCGCTGTAATCTGGTGCAAGTCGAGGGCCCTGAGCCTGGCAAGATCATGCCGGTGGACCGAGAGCGGCTGGTTGTGGGCAAGAGCCCGGAGGCCGATTGGACCGTGCCCGATCTGACCGTCAGTCGGCAACATTTCGCCATTCGTTCCGAGGGTGGGCGTTTTTTGGTTCAGGATTTGGGCAGCACCAACGGCACGGAGTTGGATGGGGCTCGGGTGCGCGAGGCTTTTCTGCGGCCCGGGGCGCTGATCAAGGCAGGCGAAGTGATTTTTCGTTTTGTCACAGAATACGACGCCGTCCACATTCGGCCTTCGGACAAGGAGCGATTCGGCCCCATGCGCGGTCGTTCGCTGCGCATGCGCGAGATTTTCGCCATGCTCGAAAGGGTGGCCAGCTCAGATGCCACGGTGATGTTGTTGGGCCGCACAGGCACGGGCAAGGGCGCGGCTGCATTGGCCTTGCATCAGGCCAGCCCGCGAGCGGCCAAGCCCATGGTGACGGTGGACTGCGGAGCGGTGGCCCGCAACCTGATCGAGTCTGAGCTTTTTGGTCATGTCAAAGGTGCCTTCACCGGGGCCACGGGTTTGCGCAAGGGCGCTTTGGAATCCTGCCAGGGGGGCACCCTCTTTTTGGATGAGTTGGACGATCTGCCCTTGGATTTGCAGCCCAAGCTGCTCCGCGCCATCGAAGAGCGGGTCTTCGTGCGATTGGGCTCCACCAAGGCATTGCCCTTTGACGCGCGGGTGGTGGGCGCATCCAAAAAGGATCTGGTTGTGGAGGTGGCCGCGGGGCGTTTCCGGGAGGACCTCTACTACCGGCTGAGCGTGGTGAGCATTCGATTGCCCGACCTGCGCGAGCGACCGGAGGACATCGGCCTTCTTTACGATCACTTCACGGGTGAGTCGGGACCCGCCTTCGATGAGTTGGAGGAGAGCAACCGTCAGCGCTGGTTGAGTCACGCCTGGCCGGGCAACGTGCGCGAGTTGCGCAATGCGGTGGAGCGCTCCCGCGCCTTGCAGGGAGACGGGCTTTTTGGGGGGTTCGCTGATGCGGGTACGACTGGCGCGGCGATGCAAGGCGGCTTGCGACCCGATTACGACCTGCCCTTCAAGGAGGCCAAGGAACAGCTTTTGGATGTCTTTGAGCGCAAGTACCTGGAGCGCTTACTCCTGCGTTCCGAGGGAGGGGTGAGCGGGGCGGCTCGGGAGGCGGGTATCGACCGCAAGTATCTTTATTCCTTGCTGGACAAGCATGGGCTGGAAAGGCCCGGCCGTAAATAAGGCGTGTTGACAAAAGAGGTCTTTAGCGGCGAGAATCGCCGCACTCAGCAGATAAGTTGCACACAACAGATAAGAAGAACCATGGAGGCTAAGGATATGCGAATTCAAGCTTGGAAAATCGCTTTTTTGACCCTGGGCTTGTCGGCCCTGTTGGTTTTGTCCGTCGCTTGCGGCAGCTCAGGCCCCGTTATCGAGGTGGACGACGTCAACGTGCGCAACCTGTGTAACTTCAGCGTGAGTGGCGAAGATGAAGAGCGTTGCAACTTGGATCCTTTGGGTACTTGCACCATCGGCGAACAGTTTTGCTGGGACGCGGAGGACCCCGAGTACCTGAGTCAAGGCTTTTGCCGCGAATGCGCCGCCGATAACAACTGCGCCGCGGGTGAAAGCTGCGATCACGGCTGGTGTCACGCCGACTGCAGTGCGCACGGTGACTGCGCAACCGGTGAAAAGTGTGTGGGCGGGTCCTGCCGCACACCTCACTTTACGGATTTTTCCTTTTCCAACAGCGGCAGCGGAGATCTTGAGGTCTACGTGAGCCAGACAACCCTGGAAGGAGACGCAGCTGCCTGCGTTTTCACCGATCTGGTATGGAGCAAGGCCGGCGATCCCATCATCGTGGGCCCCGAAGACAGCGTTTTGTTGCGGGTTTACTTTCTGCCGCCGGACGTGGGCGAATTCCACGGCATCATCAACATCATGAGCAACGACAGCGCCATGCCCTCTTTGCCCTTGTTCATGTGCGGCCAGGCCCTCGAATCGGTCTGCACCCGCTCGGTGGACGCGCAATGCTATGACTGCGCCGAATGTGTGGAATCGGTATTCGAGCCCTTGATGGGCCAGGATCCGGGCTGCACTTTGAACCACAGCAGCAGCGAGTAATCCGCCCCATTCAAATCTGAGTTCTTCAACCTGCTGTTTCTTCCAGAAAACGCTTTACGGGTTGGTGTCTCTTGCCCCGTCCCGTGTTTGATGTCGCGTCCATTTTTTCCTTGACAACAAAAAAAGACCTGACTGACTAGGTTTGTCGAAACTACTTGAGGAGGGTTTGGGATGAAAAAGCTCGCGGCTTGTGTGTTGGTGACGTTGTTTGCTGTTACTGCCCATGGTTCGACTTTTGTGGAGAGGGTGTCCTCTTACACCTATTGCCAGGGTTACAATGGTGCATCGGTAGATTACTACAGAGGCTTGTCAAACCTGAGTGGCGTGTCTATCGCCTTATACTGCGGGTTGCCGACGACGGACTACGACGCATCCGATCTCAATACCATTTTTGCCTATGTCTTCGATTACAATGATGCAGTATCCGTCAGTGGACGTATTTGCTTCACGACCTATTCTTCAACAGGCTCTATGTCCTGTGGTGCGTCTGTGTATTCGGGTACTACTTTTACAGGTTTTTCTAGCCTGCAGATCTATCCTCCTTCTGGTACATACACTTCGTCGTTTCTCCCTCTGCTTCGGGTAGCGATGCCCTCATACGACATAAGGGAGAGTTCTTTTAAAGGATTTAGCATCTACAAGGACTGAATTTTCAGCTTTTTGAAAATGCGAACGAACTCTGGAGTTCAGAGGGGCTTCTATTTGTTCGCGATTTCTACACTATGAATTTTCATGGCGGCAGGAAGATGTCCTGCGACTCTGTTGCGACTCTGTATTTCCAAAGGTGAAACATGAGGTATGCGATCTGGGTGGGTGTTTTTGCCGCTGTATTATTGGCGATCGTGGGTGCCGTATTTGTCGTTACCTCAGAACCAATGACGGACAATGCAACCTCAATGGGCTCCAATTCATCTGAAGAAATTGTTCTTGGGCCTGAATATTTATCGAGTGATTACCGCAAGCTTTCTGGTGGCAGGTACGGGGAAAACGGGGGTCGTGCTGATGATAGACTCATGGGTCATCAGTCGGAACCCAATTCGGAACCCAATGAAGCACCTATCCCTTCTGATGTTGATGACTTGGGCGCGGAGAAAAACAAATTAGGAGCCCAGGACCCTTCTGATCAAGAACCAAATTTAGATGAACTTAGAGGGGAAGAGGAGGCCCATTTTTTGGAACTTGAAAGCAGGTTTGAAATCGCTACGGATGATGCTGGGTTTTCGAAGGATTTTGGAGCTAGATTTTTTCACGATTTCAGAGAATCGGGAATTGGCAGTGAAGTGGATGTCGAGTGGTTGGATTGCAAGGCAGGTCACTGCGTGGCGGTTTTTGGCTATCCCGACCATCCCGGTATCTCGATGAAGAAAGTATTTGAATGGTTGGCGGAAAAACAACCGTGCGAATTTCATATGCCAGGACCAAAGCAAATGGAGGTTGACTCCAAAGGAGGCTACCACCAACGGGTTCACATTATTTGTACGAGATAGTAATAGTAACTTCGGGGGTGCGCGGAGTGGAGGCGAGCAGAGCGAGCCGGAACGCAACGCCCCCCCAGGTGCCGCGCCGCCTGATCCAGCCCCCGATCCCATGGCGCATGCAGCGCGAGAAGGGCTAGTCCCACCTTATCCGTGTCGATGGTGATGATCGGGGTGAACCTCTTGGTGGTGCCTTTTAGAGTCCGTGAGTAGATGAATTTTAGAAAATAATTGGAAGGGTCGAAAAATTGGCCCGTAAGGGCGTCGAAGGAGCAGTCGACTTGTTCGCGTTGGGCTGTAGCCTGGGCAGAGCAACAGCAGGCATAGAAGAAATTACTGCTCGGCGGCTATCAAGGTGCAGTTGAAGTTGGCGGTCAGGAAGCGACCGTTGATGAATTTGAAAGAGCAGTGTCCGTCCAGGGTGTCCCCAATCGCATCGCCGCTCTTAATCTCACAACCGTTGCCGTCGAATTCGGGCCATTCGTTGCTGGCCGGGCGATAGATGCGTACGCGCTCGACGAACTCCTCGGCCTCGAACTCCCATCCGCTGACTTTCTCTACGCCATCAAGGTCGATGGAAATGATGGCTGAGAATTCACTTACACCTTCATCCAGGATTCGCTTGTAGTAGAGCATCAGGGCCTCGTTGGGCGGATCGTACATGCGGCATTCCAGCGTGTCGAAAGAGCAGTCGACGAGTTCACATTGACTGCCGTCCAGGCCTTTTTTATCTCCACCGCACCCCAGGGTGAAGCCAGAAAACAGGACCATCGTGCAGAAAATTCGCGTTGCATGTCTCATGGTTTTTTTCCTCCTCATTCATCTTCCCATGTTCCTTTGCGGGATATGACCAGTAGCTTGCCTTCGTTTGCGGCTGAGTCAAAGTAGCTGTAAGTGTAGGCGATGCCCACCGAGCCGTCCGGCAGCACGGCCGCGTCCAGCTAGATGCCGTCGCTGCCCAGGCCCTTGTCGGAGATGACGACTTTTTCCCAATCCCCCCGGGAGGTCAGTTCGTCGGGGTAGCTGCCGGTGAAGTAGGCATATACCTGACGCCTCATGGAAAAAGATTCAAGGGGTGGATATCATCAACGGGTCCATATCATTTGTTCGAAGTAGGGACCTTTGTGCTGAACTTCTGAGTTACGGCGGCTCTGCGGCTTCCAGCGTGCATTTGAAGTTGGCGGTGGCGAATCGGCCATTGTCGAAGGCAAAGCTGCACTTGCCCTCAAGCGTGTCCCCGGCTTTATTGCCACTTTTGAACTCGCATCCGTTGCCATCGAAATCGCCCCAGGCTTTGTCGACTGTTCGGTAGATCATGACCCGTTCGTTGAATTCTTGTCCCTCGAACTCCAAGCCGCTGATTTGCTCTACGCCATCCAGGTCGATGATGATGATCGCGGCAAACTCAGTGCCGCCATCCTCCAGCGTACGCTTGTACATGATCTTGATGGCCTCGTTCGGCGGGGCATACAATTGGCAGGTCAGCGTGTCGAAGGAGCAGTCGACGAGTTCACACTGGCTGCCGTCCAGGCCCTTTTCTTCTCCCCCGCATCCAAGGGTAAAGCCTGAAAGCAGGAGCAGCGTGCAGAAAATCCAGGTTGCTTGTTTCATGGTGGTTCTCCTTATTCGTCTTCCCATGTCCCTTTGCGGAACATGACCAATAGCTTGCCTTCGTTTGCGGCCGAATCAAAGTAGCTGTAGGTGTAGGCGATGCCCACCGTGCCGTCCGGCAGCACGGCCGCGTCCAGCTTGATGCCGTCGCTGCCTAAGCCCTTGTCGGAGATGACGACTTTTTCCCAGTCCGCCCGGGAGGTCAGTTCGTCGGGGTAGCTGCCGGTGAAGTAGGCATACCTGACGCCGTCATCGTTGCGATCACAGGCCGTCGCGCCGTCCGAGCAACGCTGGTAGGCGATGCCGGGTTGGCCCGAGACCGGGTCGACGAGGATGACCGGGTTGCGTCCCGTGTTGCCGTCGGTGTCCACACTGCCCTTTGTCCATTGCAGGCCGTCCATGGAATGGGCGATCATCAATCGCCCCTGGTCTACGTTGTAATAGGCCACGAGGAAGCGACCGTCTAAGCCGATGGCCAGGGAAAAGGATTTCGCCGGCAGGCTGGCCGGGCCGTAAAGGTCAACCCAGCACCAGAGG
>JAFCZJ010000251.1 GCA_019314375.1 Deltaproteobacteria bacterium
CGAATGTACTCTTTTTGCAAGCCGGCCAACAGGGCTCGAATTGATTCTTCACGGCCCGCCATCTCTCCCATGATCATGAAGAAACGAGGGTAGTCGGGACGCCGCCGGAAGAAGTCCATGAAGTGTTTGCCCAATTTGGCGAAGCGCTCCTGGTAGCTGCCTGGTTCAGCCGCGATGCGTTTGAGTTGAGCTGAGGACTCTTTGTATTCTTGTTCAACCAGGGCTTCGAAAATGCGTCGTTTGGAATCAAAGTGACAGTACAAGCCGCCCTTGCTCAGACCGGCGGCCTGGGCGATGTCCTCCATGCGGGTAGGGAAATACCCCTTGTCGACGAAAGCGCGTCGCGCCGCATCCAGGATTTGTCGGCGGCGGACAGGTTCGGGCAGGTGCTTGGTCATGGCCCGGATCTCCCACATCTGAGAGCCCGGGCAAAATGGGTGGGAGATTGGGCCATGAATGCTGCGGATCAGGAGATGAGATTTGCGTTGATCGCCTCTAAGAGTTCGGCGGCTTCCAGGTCGCCCAGGGCGGCTGCTTTGCTCAGGTAGCGTTTTGCTGTTCCCTTGTTCTTCTTGACGCCCTCGCCGGTCAAGTACATGGAGCCCAGGGCAAACAGGGAGTCAGGATGCTCTTGCGCCGCGGCTTTGCGGAACCACTCTAATGCCAGGGGCAAAGACTTCCGCACACCATCGCCGTCCAGGTAGGCGAAACCCATGCTGGTCTGGGCAAGGGGTTCTCCGTTGTCGGCAGCCTTGCGGAACCACTTGAGCGCGGCCTTGTAGTCTTGTTTGATGCCCTCGCCATGGTAATAGCAATTACCCAGGCTGGCCTGGGAAGCGGGGTTGCCTTGTTTGGCGGATTTTTCATACCAGGCGAAAGCCTGGGCCGGATCCGGGTCCACGCCGATGCCCTGCTCGAAAAGCAGGCCGAGGATCCATTGGGCCTCGGCGTCTTTGGCTTCGGCTGCCTGGTGCAATATGGCCACGCCTTGCTTGCGCTCTTTGTCTTTTTTCCCGTGTTCCAGGTAGTACTGCCCCAGGTCGGTTTGGGCACCTGTGTTGCCTTGTTCTGAAGATTTCTTGAGCCACACGAGGGCTTTTTTGAAATCTACGGGTGTGCCGATTCCCTGACTGTAAGCCACCCAGGCGTTGTATTGCCCCATGGACTCGCCCTGCTCGGCCGCGGTCAGGGCCCATCGGAAGGCTTGTTTGGCGTTCTTTCGGACGCCCAGGCCCTCGTAGTAGCAGAAACTCAAATCCAACTGGGCCTCCGCTAGGTTGGCTTTGGCGGCCTTCTTGATGTATTCGATGCCGGTTTTTTGGTTCTTCCGTACGCCGTCTCCGTGTAAGTAGGCGGAGCCCAACTCATACATCGCCTTGGGATCGCCAGTTTTGGCCTTCTTCTTGATCGTGTCTATTTTCTTTTTGGAAGCCATGTCTTCCCTCCTGTCTGATCTGCATATCAGTGCATGAGCCGTCGGGTCAATCGTCTAAGTCAGCTTGGTCGGTTTTTGCGAATCGATCGAAGAGCAAAAGGCCAATCACAGTAGCCACTCCGATGCCGGCGAAGATAAGCCAGAGCGTGCGTGGTTGGTTCAATTCGTCGACGAATTTTACATAGAGATTGGCGCCCACCACGCCACCGATGCTGGAGCCGATGACGCCGTATAGAAAAAGGTAACCCATGTACATGGCCACACGGCTCTTGGGTGCTGTCTGGCCGACGTAGGAAATGAATTTGGGGTGGGCTGTCATCTCGCCAATGGAGAAGATGATGATGCCGAGGAAAAAGATCCAGATGCCGGAAGAGATGGCCAGGATGGCCATGCCGGCCGTGCCCAGACTGATGCCCACGATCATGGTCGGCAGCGCTCTGGTGTTTTTCACCAGATTTGAGACGACGAGTTGTAAGAGAATGATCGTGAAGGCGTTGACGACGGTCACCATTTCGACACCAAAGCGCCAGGTGAAATCCAGGCCCAACCAGGCCAGGGCCGCGTTGACGGACTCGTTGAGGCTTGAGGGATCCACATAGGCCTGCACGTACCACAGGACCGAATCGAACATTTGGAAGTACAAGACCCAGAAGCCGGAATAGATCACAATCATGAGCAAAAAGCGGGCGTGGTCGGCGAAGCGCTCCATGGCCTTGCGCTCGAAGGCGGCCATGGACAGCAAGGTCAGGCTCAGCACGGAGGTCAAGATGCGGGCGAAGATGCTCAGGTCGGGCAAAAGCCAGATGAGGGCCAGCAGGACGCCGAGCGAAGCCAGCGCCCCGGTCCAACGATTGCGGGCGGTGGTGGGTCCCAGGCCAAGCACCAGCAGGCCGACCAGAAAAAGGAGTCCGACGAAAAGCAGCAGAAAGCTTCTTTGGGAGGCCTTGGCCACCAGGTCGTCGAGGATCTCGCCGGACAAGGCAGCCAATCTCGGGTCGCTCATGAGGACGCCCAGGACCTGTTCTCGCTGGGCGTGGTAGTGGGCCGAAGAGCGGATTCGCAGCAGGAGTCGGTTGGATCCTGATTCATCGATTGCATGCGTGGTCACGAGGTTGTCGTCGATTTGCACATCGAGGATTGTTTTTTTCACAGCCGCATCACGGAGTTTGACCCACGCCTGCATCTCGGGCGGCTTGGCGAAGGCGGCCATTTCTCCCAATTCTTTGCGGAGGGCGGCGGCATTGATTTCGAGTCGATCGGGTCGGTAGAGTCTCAGGTTTACGGTCTTTGCCTCGGCGTCCACCTTGAGCTCAAAGTCTTTGGCTTTGGAGAGGTTGGGTTGGGCCGAAAGGCGGAAGAGTACGCCCTCGTGTTGTATGGCCATGCCTGCCCAGACATGGGTCGTGCCGGGACGGCTGACAAATTGCAAGGAGCCGACGGCCAGCAGAGCCAGCGCGATAAAAGCGGCAAGCCCTCGGCCGGTTGTGCTGCTGCGCGCCCATTCGGTGAGCAGGACCAAGGGACTGTAGATGATCTCAAACGCGTTGGCCAAGGTCTGTAAGAGGCTGGGTTTTTTCTTTTGGTCCTGCGGCTCGGCTTCCGGCTCGGCCTTGGGGGGTTCACGAAAGAGGAAAAAGGTGGGCAGGAGCATGGTGCCGGTGCCGATGGCGGCGGCCAGGATGACCCAGTCCCAGCCCACGTTGTCCCGAAGCAGAGGGACGAGGATCAAGGGGAAGAGGAAGGCACCCAGGTTGATCGACCAATAGAAAATGCCGAAGCCCAAGGTGGCGTTGGTCTTGTCCGTGCAGCGGGCGATGGTGCCGGAGATGATGGGTTTGAAAGTACCGGCACCCAGGCCCATGACCACAAGACTCAAAAAGACCGCGGCGTAGCCGGTAGCCTGGGCCACCAGGAAGTAACCGCCCCCCAGCAGCCCAAAGGCGATCAAGAGCATCCGCCGGTAGCCGAAGCGATCGGCCAGGGCACCTGAGATGATCGGCAGAAAGTAAAGCAGGGGTTGAATGGTGCCCTTGATGAGGCCCACGTCTTGTTTGGCAAAGCCCAGCACATCCACCATGTAGATGCTGAGCACGCTCATGACCCCGTAGTAGCTGCCGCGTTCAAAGAACTCGAAGACCACCACCAGCCAATAAAGAGGTGGAAACTTGCTCCGAGATTGAGGGCTGTCCGTCAAGGTGAACCTCCGACTGGGGCAGAGAAGCGATGGAACCATTGCAAGTGACAGAATTATGAGGGCTTTGTCAACTGATAGGCGTTTTTAAGGAAGCAAGATCTTGCCTCTTGAGTCAGAACGAAAGCACAGGCCCAAATGGTAGAAGGTCTTGTGCTGATTCGTGAAGCGACATGGTGCCAGCCGTATTGATCGGGGGCTTCAAGCCGGAGCATTACGATGCCTGCAAGACCTTGACAAGGCTGAGCCAAATTTCTAAGCTGAAACACATTGAAACAGGGACATCCATCCATTTTATTCAAATTTATTCAAGGAGCGGGGACATGTTCGGGAAATTTCGGCTTGGGATGCTTGCGGCGCTGGCTGTTTCTGTATTCGCTTGCGGAGGCGGCGGGGATAACTCAGCCCCCACCTGGCCGGATGGAGCCCAGCTCGAAATTCTGGCACTGGATGCGACCTCGGTGAGTCTTGCCTGGCCGGCAGCCTTTGATGACCGAGCCGTGACAGCCTACCGCCTGGTTCAAAACAGTGAACTGGAGACAGACTTAGGCGCGAACGTATTGGAGCATGCGCTCTCGGGCCTGAGCCCCTCGACGACCTATGCCTACCAGATGCAGGCCGGGGACGAGGCCGGCAACTGGTCCGTCGATGGTCCTTCCGTGGAGGTCACCACCGAGTCCGGGCTGCCGCCGGACCCGGCCCTGGTTGCTTCAGCTATAGATCTGAGCCGATTCGAGAGCTTCTATTCCCGAACGTCGTTTCTGTGGCAAGGCGATAAACCCGTGGTCTGGGGTGCGGACCCTGACGCATTTGAAGCCCGCAGGCTTGTGATCCTCCGCGGTCGCGTGCTGGACGAAGAAGAGCAGCCCCTGAGTTGGGTGGACGTTCGCGTGCCCGAGCATCCCGAGTATGGCCACACCGTCACCCGGGAAGACGGTCGCTATGATTTGGTGGTCAACGGCGGTGGACGAGTGGTTTTGCGGTTTTCGCAGGGAGGGCTGCTGCCCGTCGAACGCAAGCTGCTTACGCCCTGGCGGGATTTCGTGGAAGTGCCGGAGGTGGTCTTGATCCCGGCTGATGCCCAGGCGACGGGGGTTGCGCTTTCCGGTACGAGTAGCGCGTCTCAATTGGCTCTCGGCTCCACAGTGGAAGACGGAGACGGCCCCCGCAAGGCCGCGGTCCTGTTACCGGCGGGGACCCGAGCCCGAATGGTTCTGCCCGACGGCAGCGAGCAAGAACTCGACTCGGCCAGCCTGCGTATCACCGAATACACGGTGGGCGAGAACGGGCCCAAGCGCATGCCGGCCCGCATGCCGTCCAATATTGCTTATACCTACGCGGTGGAACTGGGCCTGGACGAAGCACCGGCAGGTTCTCAAGTAATCTTCGACGAGCCGGTGGTTTTTTACGTCGACAATTTCTTGCAGTTTCCCGCCGGCACGGTCGCGCCTTTGGGCTATTACGATTCAGAGCGAGCTGTTTGGGTACCAGCCGACAGCGGCTGGGTCATTGAGGTCTTGGCCGAAGCCGACGGCTTGCTTGAATTGGACTCAGACGGCGACGGCCAGGCGGAC
>JAFCZJ010000126.1 GCA_019314375.1 Deltaproteobacteria bacterium
CCCGATGAGATAATCCACCAGATCATGTGAGCGGTGACCCATATTATCGTGAGTTGTGTTAGCGGAATGGGGCAAGATATAACCAAGGGTGTGGGGTTTTTGGTGGTGGATGACAGCACCCTGTATCTGTACACACCCGCCTTCAAAAAAATTCGTCGGATCGCATCCCATGTCAAAAACGAAAATTTCATGGGGACCGATTTCTCGTACAACGACCTGTCTGAAAGCAAGTACCCGGAAAAGTACAGCGCCGTGCTCGACAAAACCGAGGGGGATAACTACCTGCTGACATGCATCCCAAAACCGGGTGTGGATACCGACTACGCCAAGCTTGTGATGCAGGTGAACACGAAGACGTTCATCCCCTCCAAGGTCGAAATGTACAACAAGGCCGGCAAGCTATTTAAGGTGATGAACAACTCAGAGGTGGAGAAAGTCGACGGGTACTGGACTCCGAAGCGCGTTGAAATGAAGGATGTCCTGAGGAATCACACGACCACCATGGAACTGGTCTCGGTGAAACACGACCAGGGCTTGACCGACAAGACCTTCAGCAAACGCAATCTCAAGAAAGTCCATTGACGATCAGGCGAGGAGGCCTTTCATGAATCGAAGACTGCTTATCCTTGGCTCTGTCGCTGTGCTTGCGTTTACCTGCATCGGTAGTGCGCAGGCACAAAACGATATTTCCGGCAGTTTGACGGTGGACAAGCGATTTCTCACATCCGATGCCGAAGTCCCCATGGTGGATTTCTATAGCAAAGCCCGGCTCGAATTGAAGCGATGGATGTCGGAAGATCTCCTCACGGTGGTCAGTGCTGAAGTTCGGTTCTATGATCTATCCGGCGTTTCAAGTCCTTCAGGCCTTGCGGAGCCGGACAGGCAAATGCCCTTCGAAATTTTGCCTTGGGAGATATACCTCAAAGCCCACAATCTTTTTGTCGACGGACTGGACCTCACCCTCGGCAAGCAGCGGATTACCTGGGGCACGGCAGACAAGCTCAATCAGACGGACAACCTGAACCCGGACGATTTTTCCGACATTTTCGACTTTGGCGCCAAGGTGCCATCCACCGCGGCCATGCTGGCCTACACTTTCCCGAATGACTGGTCCTTGACCGGGGTTTGGATCCCTTCGGTGAGACCTGTTCTTTTGCCCAAGGCGGGCGGGTTTAATCTCGGTGGTTCCATGGATTTGTCTCCTCTGCTTGGCGACGCCCAGGTAGTCGCCCAGGAGGACCACCTTGATGCCGGCCTTTTTGATCTGAAGCATTCAATGCAGGCTGTGAAGTTCGCCTGGAACATGATGGACATCGATTTTTCCGTCAGCTACTTCCACGGCTATGACGACCTGCCCGTGCCGACCGCATTGACGATAACAGCGATCGATCAGGACAGCGTCGGCATACGCAGTGATTCCTCATTCATGGAGGAGCACATCGTAGGCCTTGATTTTGCGGGGGAGCTTTTGACGGTTGGTTATTGGGCTGAAGCTGCGGTTGTTTTCCCCGAGGGTGCCAACATCAAGATCACGGCACCGGGAGCTGGGGGAGAGCCCATAGTCATGGAAGACACAATCGTGAAGGACGAAGCATACGCTAAGTACACGGTGGGCTTCGACTATACATTTTCATTCGGTCTGTACCTGAATTTTCAGTACATGCACGGATTCTTCGTGGAGCGCGATGGGCATGAGCTGAATGATTATTTTCTGGGCCGGCTTGAGTGGAAGTTTCTTGATGACGCTTTGAAACTGGTGCTTGGAGGCGGGTACCAGGTTTCGGATTGGGATGACCTGTCGAACGTATACGGCTTCTTCGTCATGCCGGAGATTGTATACAAGCCATACGACAACCTTGAGATCGCGCTGGGTGCATTCGTGGTCGAAGGTAAGGGCGACGGTTTCTTCAGCGCCCTTGATGATCAAGATCAAGTCTACTTCAAAGCAAAGGCAAGCTTCTAATCTGCCACACCACCTGAATCAGCAAGGAGAATGACCCTTGAAACGTTACGCAGAGTTTGTGATCAGATTTCGCATCGCGATCATTGTCCTCACCCTCGGAATCACCGGCTGGCTTGGGTACGAGATCTCTACACTGACGGTCAACAGCGACATTTTGAGCTACCTTCCGCAGGACAAGGAAACCGTCAAGGTTTTCAACCAGGTCGGCAAGGTCTTCGGCGGCAATTCGATGGGCGTCATCGCCTTCGAGGCGAGCGATGGAAATGTCTTCAGCGCCAAGGCGCTTAAGACCATTCGCGGGCTGACGCATGAGTACGAAAAGATCGACGGTGTTCGCAGCGTGATCAGCATCACGAATGTACTGGATATCAAGAAGATAGAGGGGGGTCTTGAGATCGGCAAGCTGGTGCCCAAGGACCGAATACCAGAGACGAAGGAGGAACTGGAGGCCCTTCGGAAGTACACGCTTTCAAAAGACATGTATTCGGGAAGACTTGTGTCCACCGATGGGAAGTACTCGGCCATGATGGTTCGGCTGAATGAAGGCGTTGACAGGTCCGCGGTCGGTAGTGAGATTCGGGATACCACGGAGAAGTCCAAAGGAGATCTCGTACCGTATTACGCTGGTCTTCCTCTCTGGATGGTCTTCATCAACGAAATTATTTTTGGCGACATGGGGCTTCTGATTCCCCTGGTGGCGTTTCTCGTGATGCTGATCCTGTTCTTGAGCTTCAGGACATTTCGGGGCGTGCTGTTGCCTCTCGGGACGGTGCTGTTTAGCACCACATGGGCCTTGGGCCTGATGGCGGTGTTCGACGTGGAGCTGACCCTGATCTCCAATGGCCTGCCGGTGCTCTTGATCGCCATCGGCAGTGCCTACGGAATCCACATGCTCAACAAGTACAATGAGCTTGTTGGAGGCGGCGAATCTCCTGCCGAGGGACTCAAGCTCGCCATTGCTCAAGTGGGACTGCCGATCATCCTTGCCGGTGTGACAACCCTGGCTGGTTTTCTGTCCTTTACTACGTCTTATCTCACGCTCATCCAGGAATTTGGGGTCTTCGTTGCAATTGGCGTTTTTTGCGCACTTCTGCTTTCGACCTCTTTCCTCCCGGCGGTCCTTTCGCTGATGAAACCTCGGGGGACTTGGCGGGCTCGCTACACCGGAGAAAAGACAGGCGGCGTGCGCTTGATGTCGATGCTGGCGTCCTTGGTGATTGGAAGACCAAAGATGATTTTGGCTGGCACCGTGGTGATTGCCCTTGTGGCTTCTTTGGGACTGCTGAATATCAAGCGATCAGTCAACATGGTGGAGTACTTCAAGAAAGACAGCCACATTCGCGTTGCCGAAGAACTGCTTGAGAATGAGTTCGGTGGGGCGATGGCGATACAGATTCGCGTTCGCGGCCCCATCAAGGATCCCTTTGTGTTGAAGGAGATGCTGCGTATCGAGAAATTCCTTAAGACCTTGCCGGATGTCTCTCATCCACAATCGGTCGCGGACCTTGTCTGTGAGATGAACCTACAGATGAACGGACGCTATGCCATTCCAGACAGTATCGAAAAGGTGGGCAACCTCTGGATGCTGATCGATGGCAACAGTGTGATGGAGCAACTGGTGACCCCGGATGAGAGGGAAGCGGTGATCCAGGCCATGGTGGGCACGGCGGACAGCGGCAAGCTCATGAAATTGGTGAATTCTGTTAATGAGTTCGTTCAGTACAAGGTCCATCGAGAATGGGCTGTCAAAACCATGGGTCATGAGCAAGGGGCAAAAGAAAACGGCGGAATAGCAGCCCGGCAAGCGCCTCTCGACCGGGTGGTGGAACTTGTGAATTTCGATGTGGCGGCCCGCTGGAGCGATGATTCTTCGTCGCTGAGTTTCCTCAGGGCGGCCATTTCAAAGCCTGCGAACCATAAGGTTGATCTTGGAGACAAGGCGCATCTTCCAGGTTCTATTGAATTGCTCATGGAGTATCTGAGCGGTGATGACGGCGAGATAGAGATTGCTTCGGATGAGGTTCTCGGCAGGCTAAAGAGCGGCATGGAAGAGGTCCTCGCAAAGGGCGATGGTTTGTCTGAGTACGCCTTTTTTCCTCTTCTTCGCAGGGAATTGGATGCTGAGACCCTCGAAGAGGATCCGAATGCAGTCAAGGAGTTGGCTCTTTCTTTGTGGGGCCTGATGAGAGAACGAAGGGGCGCGTTGAGAGTCGCCGCGATTCTTGGTGACATCAAGGCGTCTCTGCCTCCAGCGCTTCGCTCTGACCCCTGGCTTATGAGGGATCTCAGCGGAGACCTCTGGGCGCTCAATGATACGCATGTCGCCGTTGTTGATGACCCAACTTCCTCTCAGGCCTCAAAGACAAAGGTATATCTCGTGGTTACCGGCATGCCCCCGATCTACAAGGAATTGGACGAGAGCTTGGTTGCGAGTCAGTACCGGAGCCTGATCATGGCGGTGCTGATTGTCCTGCTCCTGGTGGCGCTTCAGTTCAGGTCATGGGTGGCGGGCCTTGTCGCGATTGTCCCGATTGTGTTCACTGTGCTTCTTAACTTTGGGCTGATGGGCTACCTGGGAATTCCACTGGACATCACCACGGTCATGATTGCGTCGGTGGCCGTGGGTATCGGCGTGGACTACGCGATACATTTCTTGTCAAGAGTCAGGTTGGAGCGAATCAAGGGGGGTGAGATCGAAGGTTCCATAAGGACAACATTGGAGACCACGGGGATCGCTATATCCACCAATGCGGTCTCGGTGTCCATGGGCTTCATTGCCTTGCTGTTCGGAAGCCTGGTGCCCATGCAAAACTTCGGCTGGATGACGGCGCTGACCATGGTCGTCAGCGCCCTTTCCGCCATGATTTTGATCCCGGCCATCTTGATTTTGCTCAAGCGAGTCAAGTTCCTGAACCCTGCTGGAGGGAAAGCCCAGGCATGAGGGAGCATGGCACAAAGCACGGCAAGGACCTGCGTGTTGCTCTGTTCGATGTGGACGGCACATTGATCAGGGGCTCATCAAGCTTCGCGGCAGCTCGGTTTATGTTCAGGCGGGGCATGATCGGTCCGCGTCACATGATGCTGGGTTTGTGGTACGCGATGCTCCACGGCCTGGGACTGACGGGCTACGAGCGGATGTATGAAATCAGTATCCGGGTTTTCGTGGGCATGCGGGTGGATGAACTGCTGAAGCTTTCCCGCCTGTGTTTCGAGGAACGTATCTTTTCGATGTTTTTGACCGGCGCGCTTGCGGCCGTAAAGGAGCAAAGAGAACTTGGGCGGGAGATCGTTTTGGTTTCCGCCGGTCCCAGATACCTGATTCAGGTCATTGGAGAGTGGCTTCAGGCCGACGCTGTGATCACCGCGGGCCCCCTATTAAAAGATGATCGGGTGACCGAGGTCCTGGATGGGCCGCTGTGCTCCGGCGAGGGCAAAGTACAGAGGGCACGCGAGTACCTTCGAGAAAGGGACATGGTCTTGGGGGACTGCGTTTGTTACGGCGACAGCGTCAACGACTTGCCCCTGCTGGAACTGGCCGGGCAAGCCATTGCCGTGAATCCAGATCCCCGCCTAAAGAGAGTCGCGCGATCAAGGGGCTGGGAGATTCTTTGTTTGCGAAAGACAAGAAGATGAATAGGTGCCCTAGACTCATCCCCGTTTTCGTCCTTGCCGTGCTTGCATTTTCCTCCACGGGTTGCGGCAGGTCCCGACAGGCCATGCATAACTACAGCCCAGTGCCTTTCGAGGCGATGTCTGCTCGTCTAAGCGATGATGAGAAAGAAATCATGGCCGCTTACGGCATGCCTGATGCGGTATGGCGAAAGCCCTTTGGGATCTTTGTGTGGGTCTACTGTACACGCGGTTCTCCAACTCATGTTTGTGATTTTGATGGGCGCGGCTTGCTCCTTGGAGAAGGGAATGGCGGCCGCAAAGGCCTTTGCCCCGGTGGAGTCAGCACGGACGATTGTCTGCCTCCAGACCGACTGGCTCCAGGCGGAAAGTGAAATCAGGCAAGAACATGAAAATGAATGATGGAATCAGACGTCTCCAGGGTATTTCCGTTGCTGGTTGTCAGAGGCAGGTCACGAGATTGATACAGGCGCGTTCCGAGAACTCCCTCCGGTGGCTTTATGCGCCTTGGGCTTGTCTGGTCTTCGTTCCCTTTTTTTTCCTCTGGACCGCTTTGGTTTGTACGACCATCGTGCTGGTGTCGAGATTCGGCAAGTCCTATCTCCTTGACAGGCTGCCTGTTGTTTGGGCCCGGCCAATCTGTTGGGCAAATCTCACATCGGTGGAGATAGTTGGAAAGGATCGGATCGTTTCCGGCCAATCCTATGTTGTCATCAGCAATCACCAGAGCCAGTTCGATATTCTCGCGGTCAACGGCTATTTGATGATGCCGATTCGATGGGTGATGAAGGCCTCTCTGCGCAAGGTGCCCTTCCTTGGCTCCGCATCCGATGCCATGGGGCATGTCTTCATCGACCGCTCGCAAAACAAGAAGGCCATCGCCAGCCTGAAAGAAGCCTGGAGTCGAGTTTCCAACGGGGTCTCCGTACATTTCTTTGCGGAAGGCACCAGAAGCCCGGATGGACGATTGAGACCGTTCAAAAAAGGAGCATTCAAGACGGCTTTAGACCTCGATTTACCGATACTGCCTATCTCCATAACGGGAAGCTTCAGAATCCTGCCGAAAGGCTCAGTACGCCCCCTGCCGGGCCACATCCAGATCAGAGTACATGAGCCGGTCGATGTGGGCAAATACGGTGCTCAAAACCTGGACCAGTTGATGGCCGATACGCATCAGATCATCGCAGGAGGTCTGGTAGAATAATCGATTGCTCCATTGGTTCAAGTAGGTGATGCTACCTTGAGGTGTTTGGCATGGGTAAAATGCAAATTCTTGTACTGACGATGTCGTTGGCCTTTGCGGTCCCGGCCATGGGTGGTTCGTCGGTGGGTCCGCACGACCTCGGAGCGGGGTTCTCCCTGGTCGTGGCGCGCTTGAGTCTGGGTTTTGGTTTCATAACGGGAGAGCAAGACAAGGCATTGGCGGTGGCGGGTGCCGAACTCTTGAATTTCTCCCACGATCACCTCATTTTGACAGCCATTGATGTCAATGGAGGAGTCATCGTCGGCGGAAATTCGGGCTTGGGCTATGGTGCGCTGGGCAGCAGAATCGGCTATCCCCTGTATCTTGATGAGCTTGGGGACCATCAACTGCAGTTCGGGGTGGCCTTGTCTTTCGGTTCAACATCGAAAACATCGTGGAGTGGATTGCTTGTTTCTCCGTTTTTTCGATACATGTGGAAGGATTGCGTTGGTGCGGAGTTCAAAGCAGTTCTGCCGACAGAGCGCACGGCCAATGGCGATTTTCCCATGGTTTTTGTGACCAACGCAGTCGTGTTCGCATACTGGGGCGGGTGACCATGGGGGTACACTGAAAAATGTCCATTCGACTACTCATCTGTCTTGTTGGCGTGACCTTGCTTGTCGGCTGCCATGCACCCGAGCTGCCGGAAACTCCTTCGTTTTCCGGCGACGACGCGCGTGGGTCAGCAGCCATTGAGTGGGTGCGCATCAAAGGGGGCACATTCATCATGGGCTGTATCGAGGGGGACGCCGACTGCGAAAAGAGCACGCGCCCTCGCCATTTGGTGCAACTCGCGACTTTCGAGCTGATGAAAACCGAGGTCACCGTGGCCGCATACCGGGCATGCGTTGAGGCTGGTGCATGTTCTGAACCAAAACACGACTCGCCGGGTTGTGTCTGGGACAAATCGGGCCATGAGATGCATCCGATAAACTGCGTCTCCAGGGCGCAAGCGCTGCGTTTCGCCGCCTTCGCCGGTGGGCGACTCCCCACGGAGGCCGAATGGGAATACGCCGCTCGCTCCGGGGGGAAAGCCCAACACTACCCCTGGGGCAACCAGCCGCCAACCTGCCTTCACGCGGTGTTCAATGATCGAAGTCACGCCGTCCACTGCCGGCGAGGGAGAACGCAGCCCGTTGGATCCCGATCCCTTGGAAATAGCGTCCAGGGAGTGTCCGATCTGGCGGGCAATGTCTCGGAGATGGTTGCCGACTGCTATCAAGAGAACTACCGCGACGCCCACGCGGACGGCAGTGCGACCAGTCCCCGCCATAGAGGTTCGGGGTGCTGCTATTTTCTGTGGGCCCAAGTGCCCTGCAAAGATGAAGACAAGGAACCCCAATGCGACCAGATTGTTTTCCGCGGTGGCGATTGGCTTAATAACGATGCATTGGCGCTTCGCTCGACCCACCGCGATCATGGGAGTTTGGAGCAGTTGAGTATTTCCATGGGATTTCGTTTGGCGCGCAGCGTCGTCTCTAAGCCAGACCACCTGGACTCAGAAGTGGGAGAAAAGGCCGGCGCAAAGGCCGCCCACGACAGATTGTCGGCCACTCGGATCGAGTTGATCGGTCCGCCGCGGGGCGCTCAGGCAGACGTGCGTTGCGGGGAAACCTTTCGAGCCAAGCTGGAGTTCGGGGCCCCAGGTGAACCGGCGTCGTTGGTGGTCCCCTCAGGCGATTGCCACATAGAGGTGAGCCAGCCGATGTTCGAGCCCCGCGCTGTCGATGTCACCATTGCCACTGGCGGATTTGAGCGTCTTTACCTGCCTTTACGCCCGAAAGTGCTCGCAGACGCTCCACGTCCAAAACTAGAATGGGTGCGCATCCCGGCCGGCCATCGGGTCGCGAGTTTCGAGCTGACGCGAACTGAGATCACGGTGGAACAGTATCGGGCCTGTGTGCGCGCGCATGTCTGCACCGCCAGAAAACTGAGTCTGAGCTATCTGCTGGAGCCTTGGGAGCATTTGCAGAATAATTTCGTGGAAATCAGGAATTGGTATGTATTCAAGCTCGTTTCTTGTTTAGATTCGAAAATGGTCAAATTTAAGGATAGCTGCGATGAAATCTGAAAAAATTGGCTTGGCATTAGGAAGCGGCGCGGCACGTGGCTGGGCGCATCTGGGCGTACTGAGAGCGCTTGATGAAGCCGGTATTGCGGTCGACTGCGTGGCCGGCACCAGCATGGGGGCCCTGGTCGGGGCCGTCTATGTCTCGGGACGGATAGATTTGCTTGAAGAATTTGCTCTTGGCATGAACTGGCGACAGATCGTGAGCTTCCTCGACGTTGTTTTGCCCAAGTCAGGCCTGATCGATGGAAAAAAAATCGAGGCGTTTTTTCGGCAACAAGTAGAAGAAACGCGCTTCGAGGATCTTCTGATTCCATTCGCCGCCGTAGCAACCGAATTGAGGTCAGGTTCGGCGGTGATTCTCAATCAGGGTGATCTCATCAAGGTGGTAAGGGCGAGTATTTCGATTCCAGGGATCTTCACTCCCGTGCTCTTAGATGGTCGAGTGCTCGTGGATGGAGGCTTGGTGAACCCGGTTCCCGTAACAGTTGCCAGAAGTCTTGGCGCGACCAAGGTAATCGCGGTTGATCTCAACCACACTTTGCTGGAACTGCCTGCCGAGAAGGCACCCGATAATATCCAGAAGCCAAGTGCGGATGCAGGGGAGCCGGAGGCATCCAGCTGGGCGCGTCAATTGAGAACCGGGCTGAACCAACGTGCGGGATCCTTGCATCCGGTTTTGTCCAAACAAATCAAGATATGGAATTCGGACAGCATCCTGCCCTCCATCTTCGACACACTTGGCATGACGATCAATATTATGGAAGTACGAATAACAGAAATGAACCTCAAGATGGATCCTCCTGATTTGCTGATCAGACCCAAACTTGCTGATTTCATGTTCATGGATTTTCATCGATCGGAGGAGGCAATCGAGGCTGGATACAAGGCGACCATGGCGGCATTGGATGAATGGGAAGAATGCCCGTGATTTCCTGGGACCAAGTAAACCTGGATATCGTTTTCGTCATCAGGGCATTTTTTTCCTTCACTATTTATTCCTTTGTGGGGTGGCTCATTGAAGTCGTCTACCGTTCCACCACCCAACGACGGCTGGTGAATGCGGGATTTCTCTATGGTCCCTTCGTACCCATTTATGGATTTGGGGCGGTGACCGTACTCGGACTTCACATTGTCCTTGCTGATTTGAACATCCTTCTACAGGCATTGATTTATGGGCTGGCGATATCCGGGCTGGAGTATCTGACCGGAGCGACCATGGAGCGGGTATTCGGCCTCAAGCTCTGGGATTACAGTGACAACAGATTCAACCTCAAGGGTAGAATCTGTCTTACGTTCTCCTTGGCCTGGACAGGAATCGTACTCTTGGCGCTTTTCATACATCCCTCGGTTGAGCATGCCTTTTCTCTCCTTGATGAACAGCAAAGGCTGTGGGTAGCGAGCCTTGGCGCGGCCTATCTCTTTGTCGATGGCACGGCTTCGATTGTCGCCATCGCCTCTTTCAGAAGGCGCGTGTTGCAGCTTCGCGCGGAGTATCTTTCCATCGGCGGCGAAAAGGTCCAGGGAATTCTTGTTTCTTTCAGGAGACTACTGGATGCGTTTCCTCGTCTGCGGGTCCACTTGCGTGAACAAATCACCGACGGGGTCAAGGGCCACGTTGGGAATCTGTTGACCGTCATGGGGGACCCGCCCCTGAAGGCACGAAAGGAAGAGCGCGCCGAGGATGCGGAGTACCTGGATATCGTCTCGGACATCGAACAGAACGAGGAATTTCAACGACTGAAAGACTACAAACATCACAACGACACCATTCTCAGTCACGTCCAGGTTGTTTCGTACCTGGCCTACCGAATATGCAAGCGGATCGATTTTGACTTTCGATCGGCGGCAAGGGGGGGCTTGCTGCACGATTTCTTTCTCTATGATTGGAGAAACCATGACGCGCCGGATCTGCCTCGCGAGAAATATCATGGATTCGAGCACCCCAAGATCGCCTTAAAAAACGCCGAGCGAAACTTCGAACTGAATGAGATCGAACGCGACATCATCGTGAAGCACATGTGGCCGCTTACCTTGTTTCCTCCAAGGTACAAGGAGTCCTACATCGTTTCTTTTGTTGATAAGTATGTGGCCTCCATGGAATTCCTGACAGGACTCCGAAAAAGCGGAAAACGTAACAATCCCGATGAAAACCAGGAGTAATTCATGAGGGACCCAGGACAGACCGCGTGACGGTAGCGGCAATGAGGCTGCTGAAAAGGGTGGCACCTGTGATGTTGGTGCGGTAGAAACAACGCATGATCGTGAAAAGCCCTTTTGAGATGACGGCGCAGGATTTTCATGCGCTTGGATTTAAGTCGGGTCTGGAGGTTCACCAGCAGCTTGCGACGAAGAAGAAGCTGTTTTGCCATTGCCCCGTCGGCTATGTGAATCGAAAGCATGACACCGAGATATTGAGGCACATGCGCCCGACTTTGAGTGAGTTGGGCGAATATGATGGTACCGCTTTGATGGAGTTCAAGACGAAAAAACAGATCCGGTATCAGCTGTTTTCTGATGCTGTTTGTACCTATGAGATGGACGACACGCCGCCTTTTCCCATCAACCAGGAGGCTTTGGACTTTGGTTTGATGATCAGCTTGCTTTTCAGCTGCACCCTGGTGGATGAACTGCATGTGAGCCGCAAGCAGTACCTGGATGGCTCCATTCCGGCCGGATTCCAGCGCACCGCCATCGTGGGGATTGATGGCGAGATACGGTTCGGCGAAAAAACCGTGGGCATTACGCAGATTGGCCTGGAGGAAGACGCTTGCAGAGAGGTGAGCGATAAGGGGCACACGGCGGTTTTTCGTACCGACAGGCTTTCGACTCCCCTGGTTGAGGTGGTCACCGATCCGCAATTGATGGATCCATTGGAAGTGGTCCAATGCGCGGAGGCGGTAAGGCGTATGCTTAGGGCCAGCGAGCGAATCCGTCGGGGCGCGGGCGCGACCCGGGCGGATGTGAACGTGAGCATCGAAGGCGGCACCCGGGTGGAAATCAAGGGTGTGCCGTACATATCCGACTTCGACCGATTGGTCCGCGTTGAGGCATGCCGGCAGCGGGCTTTGCTTGACATTCGGGCTCAACTCAAAACGCGTGGCGTCAGTTCCCGAAGTTTCAATGCGACGACCAAGGACGTCACCGAGATTTGTAAGAATTTCAGAATTCCGGCTGTGCGCAGGGCCTTGCGTCGGGGGGATGTCTTGATGGGCGTTTGCCTGCCCGGTTTCGGTGGCTTGCTGGATGAGGAAGTACAGCCCGGCGTGCCTTTCGCGAGAGAGTTCGCGGGTCGTGTGAGGGTCATCGCCTGCCTGGATGAGATGCCGAATTTGCTTCACACGGATGATCCCGACTTGAAAACGAATCGCGAGCGCGAAATTCGGAAGTTGCGAGAGCATTTTTCAGCTCGTCACAGCGATGTGGTGGTTTTGACCTGGGGCCCGGCTGAAGACGCGCACACGGCGGCGGAAGAAATCAGGCTTCGCGCGCTTGATGCCCTGGCGGGTGTGCCCAACGAGACAAGGCAAGCCCTGCCGGATGGAAGCACGGATTTTGAGCGCATCCTGCCCGGGGCGGATCGCATGTATCCGGATACGGATTCTCCACCCGTTCGCATCGAACAGGCGAGGATCGATAGGCTTGAGTCCGCCATGCCCCCCAGGCCAGCGGAGTTGAGTGAGCGATACGAGAAGATGGGCATGAGCGCGCAGTTGGCTGACGACGTGCTTTTGCAGGGCCCTCCCTCCCGATTCGAACGAATCATGCAGGCGAGTGAAGCCCGGCCCGTGGATGTGGCGGTTCTTCTGTGCCAAACGCGAGTCGGTTTGTTGCGGCGTGGTCAGCTCGCAAAGGACCCGAGCGACGAGGTTTTGGTGGCATTGTGCAAGTTACTCGCCAAGGGAAAGGTCTTCAGGGAGGCCTTGGGGGAGATCCTGCTTGGTCTCAATGAAACCACGGATGTGCATAAGCTGGTGGCCAGATTGAGCCCGACCCCGGCTCCAGGGGGTGAAGTGGAGCAAGTCGTGGGTCGCGCCATCAAGGATGTCGGCGGCAAGTGCCGCTCCGGCCTGAAGTCTGCGAAAGTGGACTTCGCCATGGGCCTGGCGATGGAGGTGTTGCGCGGCCGTGCTTCGGGTGTTGATGTCCACAAGCAAATCAGTCAAGCGCTCCGTGTTCCTGGCTGATCTTCATATTCACTCCCGATATTCTCGGGCTACTTCGAAGCAATGCGATTTGGAAAACCTGAGTTTTTGGGCGGCCAAAAAGGGTTTGACTGTGTTGGGGACTGGGGATTTTACCCATCCGGCCTGGTGGGAAGAAATCGGCAGCAAGCTTGTCCCTGTGGGGAACGGTTTTTTCCGTTTGCAAGACGAGTTGGCGGCTGCGGTGAAGGCGAGGCTGCCTGCCTCCTGTAGGCTACTTCCTCTTTTTTGTCTTCAGGTCGAAATCTCCACAATTTATAAGGCGGGTGATCGAACCCGGAAGGTTCACCACCTGGTCTATGCCCCGGACTTGGAAAAAGCGGAAGCCTTTCGGCAGGCCTTGGACCGCATAGGAAACATTCGTTCCGACGGACGTCCCATTTTGGGGTTGGACTCAAGAGATTTACTCGAAATCACATTGGAGTCCGGACAGGGCTGCCATTTGATTCCGGCCCATATTTGGACGCCTTGGTTTTCGGCCATGGGTTCCAAGTCGGGTTTTGATTCCATCGAAGGCTGCTATCGGGATTTGAGCCAGCATATTTTTGCGGTTGAAACCGGGCTATCAAGCGACCCCGCCATGAATTGGCAAGTTTCTTCACTCGATCGCTATCGCCTCGTGTCCAATTCGGATGCTCATTCGCCTTCAAAACTGGCGCGTGAAGCCTGCATGTTTGATTGCGAAGTGGATTACGAGAGCATCTTTGGCGCGCTGCAAACTGGCCAAGGCTATGTCGGCACGGTGGAGTTCTATCCGGAAGAAGGGAAATACCATCTGGATGGCCACCGAAAGTGCGGCATTCGGCTGACGCCGGAAGAAACCAGGGCCTGCGGGGGCATTTGTCCGGTTTGCGGCAAGCCGCTCACGGTCGGTGTGATGCACCGGGTGGAGGAACTCGCCGACCGAAAAACAGGGGACAAGCCCAAGACGGCCGGGCAGGTGCGTTCCCTGGTGCCTTTGGCTGAAATCCTCTCCGAACTCCAGCGTGTCGGCTCAGGGAGTAAGTCAGTCCAGCGTAGCTATGAATCACTCATCGCGGGCTTAGGGCCTGAGCTCGAAATCTTGTGTTCTTTGGATTTGCAGGCAATGGAGGCCGCGGGCCCCAATCATTTCGTGGAGGCGATAAAGCGCTTGCGTCGCGGGACCGTGCATTGTGAGGCGGGATACGATGGCGAGTACGGCCGTGTGCGTCTTTTTGAAGCCAAGGAACTCGAAGAACCCTGGTTGTTTGCCATGCCCGCGATTCGAAAAAAACAAGAGACCAAGCCGTCAGGAAGGAACGAGAACCTCACAGCGCCTGCCGAGACCGAACTCGCAAAGCTCGACAGGCCGGGCGGAGATAGCCCTGGCGGGGGCAGCCTTGGCGGAGACAGCCTTGATGGAGACAGCCTTGATGGAGACAGGGACAATTCCTGGGGCGGGCTTGATCCGGAGCAACTCGAAGCCGCCAGAAGCCCGAGCCAGTACAATCTGGTGGAAGCGGGACCCGGCACAGGTAAGACGCATACCCTCTCTAAGCGAATTAGTACAATCTGGTGGAAGCGGGACCCGGCACAGGTAAGACGCATACCCTCTCTAAGCGAATTGTCTTTTTGCTGTCCGAGCGACAGATTCCAGCCACTTCGATTTTTGCCGTCACCTTTGGGAAAAGGGCCGCAGAAGAGCTGAGACAGCGCTTGGAGGCCGAGGGTGAATCGAATGTCTGGGTCGGCACGGTGCATGCTCTGGCCCTGGAGTTCGTTCGCAAGCATCTTGAAGAACTCGAATTGCCGCCGGTGATAGAGATCGCCGACGATGAACAGCGTATTGATGTGGTGCGAGAGGCCCTTTCGGTCGGCAAGAGAAAGTCGCGGACATGGATGAAGCGAATCCAACTCGCGAAACGCACGGACGCGCCGGTGAATTTGGAGACCTTGAATGCCCGAAAGGCCTATGACCGAAAGCTCCACGCACAGGGCTTAGTCGATTTTGAGGACCTGATCCTCATGGCCATTGATTTGCTGGATTCCAGTCCTGAGTTGCTCGCGGAACAACAGGGCCAGGTGGGGCATCTTTTGATCGACGAGGCGCAAGATCTGGAT
>JAFCZJ010000252.1 GCA_019314375.1 Deltaproteobacteria bacterium
GACCTCGTCCAGGGCACCCAGCAGCTTGTCCACATCGCAATCGGTTTGAACCTTGGCACCGCTGATCGTGGTTTCGGTCTTCAGGTCGATCAAATTGGCCACCACGATGCACTTCTGTCCAACCTGCAAAAGCTGGGTCGCAAGTGACTTCTGGGCCGCCACCGCCTTGCCCAATTCGATCTGGCAGGCATCGTCGTAGCAAGCCTTGTAGCTCTGGGATTTTTTGTCGGCCAGGCGCGCTCGAAGTTGCTCGCGAGGCACCACGGTAAAGCGGCCACTGGCGACCATGGTGGTCGATAAGTAAGAAGTGAGTTGAAGAAGCAGGTCCTCTTCAAATCGATTGGATACGTCCTGGACGTCGAACACAGCGACGACTTCTCGCGCAGCAGTAGGTAACTTGGTTTCTTCCGTCTTCTTGGCCAGCAACGCGCGGCCCCGGGCGGCCTCCTCCTCGGCTGCGAGGGCGGCCTGGCTGAGGCTGGTGAGCGATTTCTCGATGGCGCGCTTCAAGCGAATGGCCACGTTTTCACTGCTTATGCAAGCCATGAGATGGTCGCCAACCACCTCTTGCCCCTTCCATATCTCTCTCCCGCTTGGATCCTCTAGAACCCAGGCGACGCTAAAGGAGCAAGTCCCCCCGCACACCGGTACGGACCAGGCATATCCCAGTAGCGGCGGCAGGAAGAGGCCGCCAAAGATCGCCCAGTTGGTGCCACCATGGGCCTGACGATAGTCGTCAACCACCACCCTGGTCTTCAGGCGATAGTCTCCCTCAGAGTGCAGGATCTTGCAGCGGGCAAAGACTTTGCGGCGGCAAAGGTAGGCTGCGCTGACCTGACGCAAGGAGGCAGCGAAGGTCTCCGCCAAAGGAGAGAAATCCCGCTCCTCATCCGTATCGATCACCTCGGGCTTCTCGAAATACACCTCGATGGGCGCGCTTTGGACCAATGTGGCCTCTTTTATTGCAATATTGGGCGCCTGATGAAGAGGCATAATGGTGCCATCGAAGCTTGCGCAACCCCAAAGTGTCAGCGCAACCAAAATAAGCAGAAAAGCTTTCGGCAAATGGATCCGCATGGGTAGGTCTCCGGTGGCTGAATAGAATCAGCCTAGGAGCCTGTCGGGAAAAATGCAAGATTCCACCGTGGGTATCGGGGGCATAACTCTGTTCTTCGGATCCGATGGAAAAAGGTTGGGCGGTCTGAGACCGTTGCCTTTGACTCGGAAATTAAGTAAATCGTAGATCATAGTCAAGCCAACCGAATTGGAGGAAGTCATGCGCATCCTGGGCCTTTCGTCTGCCATCATTCTTCTTGCCTTGAGCCTCTTTGCCTGTGGTGGAGAAACAGGCCCCGACTGCGAGCAGGGATGCCTCATCGATGCCATCTGCGTGCCCGATGGCTTCGTCAACCCGGATAATGCCTGTCAGTACTGTGATCCGGCGCTGGCGGCCACCGACTGGACGAATGCTGACGGGGCGGACTGCGACGACGGAGACTTCTGCAGCGTTGACGACAGCTGTTCGGGAGGCGTGTGCGCTGGCACGGCGCGGGACTGCACAGACGGCATCGCCTGCAACGGCGACGAAACCTGCGACGAAGACGCGGGTGTCTGCGTGGCGGGCACGCCCACTTGCAGCGAGGATCAGCTCTGCGATCCCGCCACCGACACCTGCGTGGCGCTTTGCGAGGGCTGTGGAATCGATGGCCAATGTGTGCCTGACGGCTTCGCCAACCCGGCCAACCCTTGCCAACTCTGCGATGTGGCTGCCTCGGCCAGCGCCTGGACCGATGCTGACGGGACAACTTGTGATGACGGGTTGTTCTGCACCGTGGAAGATGTGTGCTCTGGCGGGTCTTGCTCCGGCAGTCCCATGGATTGCACAGACGGCATCGTTTGCAACGGCGCGGAGACATGCGACGAAGACGCGGACGCCTGCGTGGCGGGCACGCCCGCCTGCGGCGAAGGTCAGCTCTGCGATCCCTCCAATGACACATGCGTGACCCTCTGCGAAGGCTGTGAGATCGACGGCCTGTGCGTGCCCGATGGCTTTTTTGATCCGGACAACGACTGCCAGCAATGTGACCTGGCCACCGATCCTGCCAACTGGACGGCCCTGGATGGAGTCACCTGCGACGACGAGTTGTTCTGCAACGGGCAGGATTTCTGCGACGCCGGACAGTGCCAGATCCACCAGGGCGAACCTTGCGACGCTTTGGAGACATGCCACGAAGAAGATGACACATGCTGTGTGCCCGAGGCCTATCAGGCCTGCAACCCCAACTCCGGCGACGTACACAACTACGACTCCTGTGACCACCTGGAGGGGCTGGTGGAAGACTGTGGCGACGTCTACGGGACCTGCGCCGAAGGCATGTGCGCTTGCGACGTCGGCTGGGCCGGGGCCGGCTGTTGCATGATCTTTGTCGATGGCGTCGACGGGCTCGACGCCAACGATGGCCGGACCTGGGCCCAGGCCAAACAAAGCCTGCCCGCGGGCATGGCGGCCGCTCTCGATGGCACCTGTGTTGTCTGGGTCAAGGGCGGTATCTACCCCGGCCCCTTCGACTTGCCCGACGGACTGGAGATCTACGGCGGTTTTGCAGGCGATGAGGTCAGTTTGGAAGAGCGGGACTTCACGGCCATCCCCAGCATTCTCGACGGCGGCGAATCGAGCCGGGTGCTGGTTTGCAACGGTGATGAAATTTGTGGCGACGCCCTGGTGCTGGATGGTTTCACCATCGCAAATGGCCGGGCGGAATTTGGAGGCGGCATGCATATCCGCCGCGCCTCGCCGCTGCTGCGCAACTGCCGCTTCGAGCAGAACGCCACCTGGGATGGGGCGGATAATACCGACGTGAGCGGCGAGGGGATGGTCGAGGCCTTTCCCGGCATCCCCGGGGGGGACGGCGGAGCTGTCTATGTACATTATGGGTCACCGGTCTTCGAACGCTGTGTCTTCATCGACAACCACGCCGGAGTTGGCGGTGAGGGCGGTGCCGCCCTGGCGAACGACAACGGTGGACTGGGTTTTGCCAGTGCAGGCGGAGGTGGCCCCGGCGGTGATGGCGGAGCCATTGCCATACAAAGAGCCACCCTTGAACTCGTCAATTGCTTCTTCTCCGGCAATTCGGCCGGTGCAGGCGGCGTGGGTGGTCTTGCCGAGTCCACGGCTTTGGAATGGGCAAGTGTTAACTCAGGCGATGGAGGGGACGGCGGTCACGGAGGAGGCATCGCCGTCCTGCCGGAGAGCTATTTGCGCTTGGTCAACTGCCGCTTCATCAATAACAGTGCGGGTGGAGGCGGCGCGGGCTCTTCGGCCACCCTCGGCCCCGTGGAGAATCGTGAAATGGCGTCGGCCTGGGGCGGAGACGGAGGGGGCGGCGGATTCGGTGGCGCCATCTACGTGCATGACCTTTCAAGCATGGACATGGCCAACAGCCTTTTTGTGGGCAACGGATCCGGCTTGGGTGGTGCGGGGGCAGACGGCACCGTCGCTGCAGAGGATGAAACGATGGCCGACGCCGGCGCCGGCGATGGGGGTGCCGGGGGTTTGGGGGGCGCCATCTACCGACCCAATGACCTCGCCATCGCATCTTGCACCTTGGTTGACAACCACGCAGTGGCCGGCGGGCCGGTGGGCGCGGCCACCTGCCCCGGTGGCTCCACCTATCCCGGTACGCCGGGCGCGGACGGACGGGGCGGCGGTGTATACGGGGATGACGCCGCGGTCGCCAACTCCATCCTCTGGGGCAATGTTTCCGCCGATGTCACCCAGAGCCTGGCCGAGCAGCAGATCACCGGCACTGCCCCCTCGGTGTCATACAGTGACGTGGAAGGCGCCATGGCCGGTGACGGCAACCTGGACGAGGTGCCCGGTTTCGCGGACGCGGCTTCCGGCGATTTCACACTCCAGGACGTCTCGCCCTGCCTGGGCATGGGAAACGAAAGCCTGCTGCCCCTGGATGCCATGGACCTGGACGGGGATGGAGACGTAACCGAGGTCCTTCCGGTGGATCTGGACGGCACGGACCGGGTGCAGGGCAGCGGTTTGGACATGGGGTGCTACGAGCGATAGGTCTGCGTATTGGGCAGCACACCCAGGAACTAAGTGGCTGGCACCCTGCGAGAGGTGGGGGTGTCATCCCCAGATGTTTCTGCTGGGGATCCAGAAGTTCATGCGGTGGCCAACGAAGCCAAGGTCTCCACCCGCCTGGCTTTTTCCGAGCCCCCTATGTGACAATCCGAATCATGAACAAACAGCATTCGATTCAGAAGAGAGCCTGGACGCTCTTTGGCCTGCTGTTGTTCTTGTGTTGGTCTCCGCCGGCCTGGGCCAACATGGGGCTGGTCTGGATGGATCCTTTGGGCGGACTGCTCTTCATCCTGCCCCTGGTCATTCTCGTCGAGGGCTTGATCATCCTCCTGCTCTTTAAGGTGAGTTGGTCCAAGGCCCTCTGGGTGGCGGCGGCCGCCAACGTGGTGACCACCGTCTTCGGCTTCATAACCAGCGGCATGATCAGCATATTCTCGGTGGGACCGCTTGCGTCTTTTACCCTGGGCCTGGTGATGACCAGCCTGACCGAATACCCCTTGCTGAGGCTCTGGCTCCACAAGCCCAAGCGCTTAGCCCTGGGCGTGTTGTTGATGAACCTGAGCAGCTATGCCTTGCTCTTTATCTGGTGGCTATTCACTCCCCCGAATCGACCCTTGCATGGTTATTTTTCCACCCTTGAGAATCCCGCTTTGGCAGGGGGCAAGTACCACGTCTTCTATCAAGGCGACTGTCCCATGATCTTCGTCAAAGACCTGCTGGGTTGGCACGAAAACAGCGCTATGGCCGATCTTATCAAGGAATACGCAGGATTACTTTACACGATCCCCACCCTCATGCTCCTCTGCGGCCTGGTACTTGCAGTCCTGCTCACCAACGTCATACGCAAGAAAGAAGAGAACCACGAAGCCTGAGCGCCAGGGGACGAGAGGGAGGACCCATGTGCCGATTCTGGATGATCACCTTGTTTTCGGGCTTTATACTTGCTGGCGCGGCTGAGGCGAATGCACAAAACAAAGCCGATGCCGACCGGGCACCCCCGGGGGCCGCGGCCCTGTCCGCTGATTGTAAGGTG
>JAFCZJ010000042.1 GCA_019314375.1 Deltaproteobacteria bacterium
TGGCTGCGAAAAGCACCTCGGCATAAGGTATCGCGACGACCATGGGATCGGCGCCCAGATCATGCTGCAAAGCCTGCATGGCCCGTCGGTTGAGGATGTGATCGGCGGCGGCGACGTGATGCGGGTTTTGCGACCGGGCCAGTTCGACCATCCCCAACAAAACCTTCTCGCCGCCTGCTTGACTCAAATCCACTACCTGGTGTTTGCAGGGCTGGGTCTCCAGGTTCCGGAGACTCTCTTGATGTATCTCCTCCACCGCCTTTTCATTTTTTTCGAGCCAGCCGGAGCTGATGAAGGCAGCCATGGGTCCCGCGGCATAGCTCCAGGAGACGAGCGGCAGTTGCTGCGCGCCCGGGCCCGGCTTCATTTGCGTATGAATCGGTTTAAAACTCGCGCCTGACTTTCCTGGCCAATTTTGCGGATGAATCTGCGGAAGTACGAATGGTGTACTCATGGTCAGTTACTCCTCATGGTCTCAATGCCGTTTGCTCTGCGTCCCGCCAGCATAGTGGAAGCAGTACCTGAACAAAACCCCTTTTGAATCCCGCACTGATGAATCCCGACCTTGCCGCGGACACGCCGTAGCCCCTATAATTCCGGCCCATGCTGGGTGCTTTTTTCCGCTACTTTAAAACCGGACCGGATCGACCGCCCTTTTCCTCTGATCCGGATGCCATCGACCGCGCCTACACGCGCAAGCGCTGGAGCGTCTTTCTCACCATTACCTTTGGCTACGGTCTCTTTTACACGACGCGATTGAGCCTGTCGGTGGTCAAGGATCCCATGATGCGAGAGGGCGTTTTCGATCCGGCCCAGCTCGGCCTCATCGGCTCTACTCTCTTTTTCGCCTACGCCATCGGCAAGCTGGTCAATGGGCTACTCGCCGACCGGGCCAACATCCGCAAGTTCATGACGCTCGGCTTGGCCGCTTCGGCTATCGTCAATCTCATCTTGGGTTTTTCTGACCTGTTCTGGGTCTTTGCCGTGCTCTGGGCCGTCAACGGCTGGTTCCAATCCATGGGCTCGGCCCCTTCCGTGGTCTCGATCACCCAGTGGTTTTCCCATTCCGAACGCGGCACCCGCTACGGCATCTGGTCCACCAGCCACTCCATCGGCGAGGCCTTCAGTTTCATCTCCGGCGGGGTGATCGTGACCATGTTGGGTTGGCAGTCGGGCTTGTGGTTGCCTGGACTGCTTTGCCTGGGCGGTGCCTTCATCATGTGGCGCACCCACGCCGACCGGCCCCAGACATACGGCCTGCCCCCCGTGGCCGAATATCGACAAGACCTTCCGCCCGGAGACAAGCAAGACGGCCAAAAAACAAGCGTCGGCCAAACCCAGTTGGAGGTCTTTCGCAATCCCTGGCTTTGGGTCTTGGGCCTTTCCAGCGCCTTGTTGTATGTGACCCGCTACGCCATCAACGGCTGGGCCCTGGTTTTTCTCACGCAAATGAAGGGCCACAGCCTGATCGAAGCAGGGCTCATCTCCTCGGCTGCCCCCATCAGCGGACTCATCGGCTCCATCTCCTCCGGCTTCATTTCGGACAAGCTCTTCGGCTCCCGGCGCAACTGGCCCACTTTGATCTTCGGCTTGTTGCAGGTAAGCGCGCTGCTGGGCCTGTATCTGGTTCCCCCCGGCGCCCGGTGGCCGGCGGTGCTCTGCCTTTGTGTTTTCGGTTTCGCGACCGGTGGCCTGCTGGTCTTTTTGGGCGGGCTCACCGCCGTGGACATCGTGCCCAAACGAGCCGCCGGTGCCGCCATGGGCGTCATCGGCCTGTTCTCATACCTGGGCGCGGGTATCCAGGAAATCATCAGCGGCCAGCTCATCGAAAACACCGGACGACAGGTCTCTTTGGCCAGCGAAGTCCTGGCCGCACATGTCGTGGCCCTGTCCGGCCGCATGCTGGACGCGGGTCAATCTCTCGCGAGGGGCGAGGCCGCCGAGGTTTTTTTTGCATGCACCGCCAGTGAGACGACCTACACCTTCGACAGCGCCTTTTTCTTTTGGCTGGCAGCCGGCATCATGTCTTTGCTTTTGGCCTGCACCACCTGGAAGGTCAAAGCCCGCGAATAAGCCGGCAACTAGCCAAAAGGCAAGAGTCTGGGTACAATATTGGACATGATGAAGTTACCCATTGGCTGGATTCTTCCGCTCGCACTGATCGCTATCTTCCTCTCCGTCGGCTGCGCCAAAACTGGATACGCTGAACACGATCCGGATTTTGACTTGGACCTTGAGGTCCTGCATTTCACCGCCCGGTCCGGCGAAGTCGTCGAATCCCAGACCGTGCAGCTTTTGGAGGCCCACGGTTTGAACCATCCCTGGCGAGTCCAGGCCCAGCATCCCTGGGTGCTGGTGGAACCGAGGCGAGGCGATGGACCCGGCCAGGTTGTGGTGGGGGTGAACACCGGTAGCCTGGCACCCGGCCTGCATCGCAGTGAACTGCGCTTTGTGCCCGATCTTTCCGAAGCGGGCCAGGGCGAGGCCGTACTGGTAGTGGAACTTGAAATCTCAGATGCCGGCTGGCAAGCCTTGGGCGCAATTTTTGCCGGGGACGTGCGCGCGGCGGGCTGGGATCCGATCAATCCTGATCGTCTGTTGGTGGGCACGGAACACAACCATCTTTTCTTGAGCAGCGATGGAGGTGCCAGCTTCGTTCCGGTGAATTTGGACGTACTGGGTACCGATTGCAACCCGTATATCTCGGACATCCACATGCTGGCCTCGGGTCGAGTCTATCTCAGCGTCTATCAGAGTTCCGACAGCCTGGGCGGGGTATACCGCTCGGACGACAGAGGCACCACCTGGGCCCCATCCAGTCTAGTCAACCTCAAGATCGGCTCCCTGATGGTCTTTGATGACGAGCACCTCCTGGCAGCGGGCGACGCACTGTGGCGAAGCGACGATGGCGGTGCCAACTGGCAAGAACTCACAGCCCCCGGGACCACACATTTTGTCGCGCCTCACCCGAGCGATCCCAGCCAGGCGGTCATCGGCGGCGACGCCGGTGCCCTTTACCTCACCGATGGCACAGTCTTCACCACCTTGGACACAGGATTGACGGAAGCCGTGCAGGACTTTGCTGTCCTCGACGACGGCACTTGGCTGGTCCGGGAAAGTGTCGTCACGGACCACCGCGCGATTCTGAAACGGTCCACCAACGCAGGGCTTGGCTGGCAAGACTGCTTGGGCACGGCGCTTCCCGAGCGCCTCTCCGGCTATCCTTACCAAATGTTCGCAGCGGGCTCCGATTTGTTCATCGCCAGCAAGGAAATCTATCGCTCTCGCGACGCAGGCGACACCTTCCATCTCGTGGGAGAAGACTTCGAAAAACTGACCGCCGTGGACAAGTACTTCGGAGGCTTGGCTCACCCTTCGGGGACCCTCTTTTTTCACGAGGCCTCAGGTTTGTTGCGGCTCGATCCAAGCACGAATCACCTGATGCAATTGCCTCTAATGGACTTCGCCGTACGATCGATCTCATGGCATGCCCTTTCCGGCCGCTTGCAGGGTGTGACCTCGACAGGCGGCGTGTTCTCGATGGACGCTCAGGGCTCGACCCTTGGGCTTGGCGGATCGGGGTTGAGCACCACCACCTTCAGGAGTTTTTCAGCGGATCCTCGATCGAGTCTGGTCATGCTGGCAGGCGCCGACGGCAGCGGCTTGTACCGATCCACCGATGGCGGCCAAAACTGGCTGCACGACCCGCTGGGCACCGAGGATCTGAGCTACGTCCGGGACATTGAGTGGGACCATGAGAACCCGGACATCATTTGGGTCGCCGGCAACTATCAGGGTTTGTGGGTCTCGGAAGACGGCGGCTTGAGCTTTGTCCATATTCTTGAAGACGAATACGTGACCCAGGTCGCCCCCATCGGTGGTCGCCAGGCCCTGATCAATTGGGACGGAGTCCAACGGATCAGTCTGGACACGGGCGTCGTGGAACCGCTGTTGGAGGCCTACACGCCCGATTTGCTGACCCGCACCGTCGACGGCACCATCTACTACGGTGATGACAGCTACAACCTCCACCGCTCCACCGACAATGGGCAAACCTTTTCAGAGCTGCCCTTCGGCTCAGGCCTTCATCCGAGGGCCCTCGTTGTCGACCCGACAGATCCGAATCGCCTTTGGCTGGGCTATGACTCCGGCCTTTTCGAGTCACGCGACGCCGGCCAAAGCTTCGATGAAGTCAATGCCCCATTCCCGGTCGAGAGCCTCACCTACGATCCGAACGGCCAACAACTCTTCGTGGGCACAGTCGGCGGCGGTGTGTATCGTTACTTGCCGGAACCCTGATCCGGAAAAACACGTCGCCCCTGACTGCCGGCCACCAGGTGGTAAAAAGACACGTGCTTGGGTACAATGTGAGCATGAAGAAATCTCCCCTTGGTCGAATTCTTCCGCTCGCGCTGATCGCCATTTTCCTGTCTGTCGGCTGCGCCAAAAGTGGATACACTGAACACGATCCGGATTTTGACTTGGACCTTGAGGTCCTGCATTTCACCGCCCGAGCCAACGAGGTCGTCGAATCTCAACCGGTGCAGCTCCTGGAAGCCCACGGTTTAAATCATCCTTGGCGTGTCCAGGCGGACCATCCCTGGGTGCTGGTCGAACCGAGCCGGGGCGATGGACCCGGCCAGGTGGTGGTGGGGGTGAGCACCGACAGCCTGGCACCAGGTCTACATCGCAGTGAACTGCGTTTTGTGCCCGAACTTTCCGAAGCAGGCCAGGGCGAGGCCGTGCTCGCCGTGGAACTTGAAATACTGGACGCGGGTTGGCAATCCATCGGCGCACTTTTTGCCGGCGATGTGCGCGCCGTGGCCTGGGACCCCTCGGATCCGGATCGCATTCTGCTGGGCACTGAATACAATCATCTTTTTTTGAGCAGCGATGCCGGTGCCAGTTTCGTCCAGGTGGATTTGGAGGTACAGGGTACCGACTGCAGCCCCTTCATTTCCGACATTCACATGCAGGCCTCGGGCCGGGCCTATCTCAGCGTCTATCAAAGTTCCGATAGCCAGGGCGGGGTGTACCGCTCGGACGACGGAGGCACCAGCTGGTCGCCCTCCAGTCTTCTCAACCTCAAAATCAGTTCTTTGGTGGTCTTTGACGACGAGCACTTGCTGGCCTATGGCGACGGCCTGTGGCGAAGCGACGATGGCGGCATCAACTGGCAAGAAATCACACAACCAGGGCCCACCCACTTCATCGTGCCTCACCCCAGTGATTCCAGCCAGGCGATCCTCGGCGGCGACTCTGGCACCCTGTACCTCACCGACGGCACCGTGTTTACCTCCCTGGATACAGGATTTACGGAAGCCGTGGATGAATTCGCGGCCCTCGACGACGGCACTTGGCTGGTTAGAGAATATCTCAACGGCGATAACACCCCTGCCCTGAAACGCTCCACCAATGCCGGACAGAGCTGGCAAGACTGCACTGGCACCGGTCTTCCCGAACAAAATTACGAATATCCCTGCCGAATGTTTGTGGCCGGGTCAGATATCTTCGTGACAAGCAAAATGATGTATCGCTCGAAAGATGCCGGCGAAAACTTTTTTCTCGTGGGAGAAAACTTCGAAAAGGTGACCGGCCAGGCTCGTTTTTGGGGTGGGCTGGCGCATCCCGCGGGCACCCTTCTTTTCCACGAAGCCTCGGGCTTGCTGCGGATCGATCCGAACACGGATCTCGTGGTGCAATTGGGCCTGATGGATTTCACCGTCCGATCCCTCACCCAGCATCCCATTTCCGGTCGCCTGCAAGGTGTGACCTCGACCGGTGGTGTGTTCTCGATGAACGCCCAGGGCTCGACCCTTGGCCTCGGAGGGCCCGGGCTGTCCGCAAGCAAATTCTTGAGTCTTTCCGCAGACCCTCGAACCAGCATGGTCCTGCTGGCCGGAGCCGACGGCAGCGGCCTGTACCGATCCACCGATGGCGGCCAAAGCTGGCTACGCGATCCGGTGGGCACTGAACATGTGGACTCCGCCAAGGACATCGCGCGGCCTCAAGATGATCCGGACATCATCTGGGTCGCGGGCAACTACGGCGGCATGTGGGTTTCCGACGACGGCGGCGTGAGCTTCATTCGGATACTGGAAGACGAGTACGTGACCCGGGTCGCCCCCATCAACGGCAGAAAGGCCCTGATCAATTGGAGCGGCATCAAGCGAATCGATCTGGACACGGGCATCGTGGAAGATCTGCTGGACATCACCTCGCCTTCCTTGTTGACCCGCACGGCCGACGGCAGCATCTTCTATGGCCACGATCACTACAACCTGCGCCGCTCCACCGACGAAGGACAGACCTTCGTGGAGATCCCCTTCGGTTCGGGCCAGTACCCCCGTGCCATTGCCGTCGATCCGGCAAATCCGAATCGCCTCTGGGTGGGCTTTGACACAGGTCTTTTCGAATCACGCGACGACGGCCAAACCTTCGAGGAAGTCAACGCCCCCTTCCCGGTCAGCAGCCTGGTCTACGATCCGGACGGCCAGCAACTCTTCGTGGGCACCATCGGCGGCGGCGTGTACCGCTACCTGCCGCAGCCCTAAGCCCAGCCTCGCGTCCTGAAACTCTTGGGAGACAAGCAATGAAAACACCGTTCGCAACTTGGGTTTTGGTGATTCCACTCTTTTTGTTCGCCTGCAGCGACAGCGGCGGATCGGCGGATGGCTCCGTGGACGGGAGTCCGGACGCGGCCGATGGCAGTGAACAAGACGCAGGGGATACGAATGGCGGGGATTACGGCCTGGAGGGCGATTGCGGGATTGAGGTGGTCGCGAATCTGTCCGCCTGTTCCACGAATGGGGTCGTGATCAACAATCTCGGGGAAACCTTGCGCCAGAAAGCCCGGATCACCTTCCGCCCCGGCCTGGTTCGTCTCTTGCGCAACGAAGAGCGCATCGAGGTGGACTGGATTGAGCAACTTGAAGTCGGGGCGGACGGAACGCTTGCCACGCCCTCAAGCGCCGGATGGTTCCAGCGCAACATCATCCAGGGCACGGTGGACGACGGCACCGTAGAGTTCGAGTTCAGACAGACTTTCTCGGCAGAAGGCAAGACCTTCGAACTTGTTTTTGCCGCCTCCTTCGATGTTGTGGGCGGACAACCGATTCATCCCGTGCTGCTCCTCAACGAAACGACGCTGGACAATCCGAACTCCGCCTGGTCCTTGGCGCTCCACTGTGATGACGGGAGCGACCCACGCACTTTTTCCTCCTGCGGTCTCGTCTCGGGAAGCTGTGAGGTCTTCGCGCTCGGCATCGAAGGCGGGGACTCGCTCCGCTTTGAAAGCTGCCGCCACTGTCCCGACCAACGGATCTGCAAGGCGGACCCGGCGGTCATCCGGCAGGCCTTGTTCACCAGCGCCGAGGGACAAGCTGAAATCGAGGATCCCCTCCAGCTCTGTCAAAGCATGGCTCACCACAATTGGGGCACCGACATCCTGATCGCCTTCGATGCGCCCATCGGCCAAACCCACGGCCTGTACCTGCACGCAATGGACGAGTTTTACCCGAGCCCGAATTCCTTTACCGAAGTCCATTATCTGGATGCAGACTTGATCTCCTATCAAACGAAAACTGTTACCAGTTTCGAAATTGTAGAGGACAATCCTCCTGTCTGGGGGTGGATCAGCGTCTACGAAATGAACGACGCCTGGATGAACTCCGACTGGACCTGGTCGGATGGTGTCCGAGCCTACCTGGCCGAGGCCCCCCATACACGCCGCGCCCTCGATCACGAAAAGCCCACAATCGCAGGCTCCCTGGTCGCAAGCGCGGGCAAATGCTCGCTCTACGAAATCGAATGGGTAGACCATTGGCTCTGCGATCCAGCCTGCGATCCAGATAGCCAGAGTTGCGTCATCGAAAACGAAGAACATCTCTGCGTGGACCTCCCTCGCGCCTGGAATGCCGGGACCATCGAAGTCTCCCTGGCGGGATCGATCCTCGACTTGCAGCCCGACGAACTGGGCCGTTACGCGACGGAAAATCCCCCCGCCGAGCTATTTGACGCCGGAGACCTCATCCAGGTCACGGCATCAGGTGACGAATTGGGCGCCTTTCAGCTCTCCGCGGAAGGCGTGGCTCATTTGGAAATCCCCGACTCGAACGTCCACCTAACAGGGGGTCAGGCCACCACCGTCTCCTGGGAGCCTGCCGATCCCGGCAGCCGGGTCCAGATCATGTTGTTCTCCGGGCCCCATCACCCAGCGCCACCCGTCGCCTCCATCCTCTGCGATGCCCCGGATGAAGACGGCCAGGTGGAAATCACAGCCGAGTTGGTCAACGGATTCCTGGAGCGCACCTGGGTTGCGAACTGGTGCTCCCAAGCCTTGCGTTATCGGGAGGCATCCATCGAGTCCGCAAATGAGAGGATCACACTGCGGGTGGGCAGCATGCGGCTACTGCAGCTGATTTGGCAGTAGAATCGAGGGGAGAGGACAAACGATGAATCGAATGACGGGATTATTGAGCCTCGCCATTTTGGTCCTTTCGGGCTGCGGTGGTTCGGAAAGGATATCGGTCTGCATAGACGACGGAGATCCGGCGGGACCCATCTGCATGGAGCAAATCGACACGGACGATGACTTCGAGCTCATCACTCAGGCTGTCGGATACCTCCCGAATTCCGACCGCGTCACCAAATACATGGCACCGGCAAAAGACGACCCGACGCTCCTGCCGACGCTGTTTCAGAACCTCAATCGCTATTCCTACCATATCGAATTTCTGAAAACCGTCTTCGCCGAACGCTTTCCCGCGCTCGATCAGCAAAAGTACCTGGACCTGATTCTTCAACGCGAAACGCGCCGGTATTTCTCCGGCAACATCGTACGCATCGACGATCCAGGCGAGGGAATCCTGTACGGCTTCACCGTCTACACGGCGGCCAGCCGTGAAGAGCTACTCGAGGTCGACGAGGTCAAGGCGATCTACGACATGATACTAGAGGTGTTTCGCCCGGAAAAACTGGTCTACACCTTCGATCCCCCCGACGCCATGGCGAGACAGAAAGCGCAAACATGGGAAAGTCCTGGATTTCCCATCTATTTTTACTAGGATCCCACCCGGTTCCCATAGCCCATTTCACTACTCTTGATCTCAGATGCCAGGCAGGTATAAAGGGGGCAAGCTCATGCACTGCATTCCTTTGGAATGCAGTACAAATGATTCTGCTATGTAATTTGATGCTTTCGTTCTTTGCTCAAGTGGACAGGTCATCCGTGCTCAAGAATCACTAGTACCGGAGGTGCAAATGGAACTTTCCGAGATGAAAGCGGCCCACAAGGAACTTGCAAGGCTGGATTACGAGCCGGTCAAGGTCAAGGGCGGTTACGCCGGACGAACCCTGTACGTCAACCTGACGGAAAATCGCATCGAGATCAAACCGGTGACGGACTACATGAAAGAGACCTTCACCGGCGGCAAGGGTTTCGATCTCTATTTGATGTGGAAGGCCCTGCCTGGCCCCATCGCCTGGGACGATCCGCAAAACGAGATCTGCATCTCCTGTGGTCCCCTTGGCGGTTCGCCTGCCTACTCGGGCACCTCCAAGAGCATCATCACCGGCATCTCCCCCACCACGGGCTCGGTGATGGACTCCAACGTGGGCGGGCACTTCGGCCCCTTGCTCAAATTCGCGGGCTTCGATGCGCTGGAGCTTCAGGGCAAGGCGAAAGAAGACGTGCTGGTCATCATCGATGGCAAGTTGAACCGGGTGACCCTCGAGACCGCGCCCCACGAAGAGGTCAACTCCTACGACCTGGCCGAGCAGCTGCACCACATGTACGCCGACAGCCACGAAGAGCTGCAATGCGTCTCGGTTATTTCGGCTGGACGTGGCGCCGACCACACCTTGATCGGCTGCCTGAACTCGTCATTTTACGATTTCAAGCGCCAGTTGCCCCGACTCAAGCAAGCCGGTCGTGGGGGCCTGGGCACGGTCTTCCGCAACAAAAAGCTCAAGGGTTTGGTGGCCAAGGCCTTGAACAACCGTCCCCGCTGGGAAATCAGCGTGGGAAGGCCTTAAGGGAGACGCCTCATGACGACCATCCAAGTCGATCCCCAAAAAGTGGACGCCATCTTGGACCGATGGAATCGGGACCGAGAGTTTGTCATCGAAATGCTACAAGACGTACAGGACACCTATCGCCATCTGCCGCGCGTGGCCATGGAACAAATCGCCGAAGCCACGGGTGCGGATCTGGCGCAGCTGTATCACATCGGCACCTTTTACAAGGCTTTCTCACTAGAGCCTCGGGGTGAAACCTCCATCCAGGTCTGCACCGGCACCGCCTGCCACGTACGCGGTGCGCAAAGGGTGCTGGATGCCTTCAGCCGCGAGTTGGATGTACCGCCCGGCGGCACCACCAAGGATCTCAAATTCACCCTGGAAGGGGTGCGCTGTGTCGGCTGTTGTTCTTTGGCCCCCGTGGTGACCCTGGGCGAGGATCTCTTCGGAGAAATCGATTCCTCCAAGGTGGCGCGTCTGCTCAAACGTCACCAACGCAAAGCAGCCAAGGCCGAGGAGGTGGACGATGCCTAAAGTCACGCTCAACAATCTGGATACCCTGGCCGCGAATGCCGGCAAAGAATTCGAGGAGCACAAAGCCGTGCTCATGGCCTGCACCGGCACAGCCTGCGTGGCTGCGGGCTCTCTGGGTCTCTGCGACTCCCTGCGCGAAGAGATCACCAAAAAAGGCCTGGACAAGGAGATCAAAGTCCTCGCCACCGGCTGCAACGGCTTTTGCGCCCACGGCCCCATTTGCGTGGTGCAACCCGAAGGCGTGTTCTACGAAAAGATCAAAGTCGAAGACGTGCCCGAACTCATCGAAAGCCATTTCGTTGCCGAAAAGCCGGTTGAACGACTCATGTTCAGGACCCCCGACGGCGACAAACCCATCCCGCTGGAAAAAGACATTCAGTTCTTTTCCAAGCAGCAGGCCATCGCCCTGCGCAACCGCGGTCTTGTCGATCCGGAAGACATCTTGGACGCCATTCGACGCGGGGCTTATCAGGGCCTGGCCAAAGTGCTCCGGGAAAAAACCAAGCCTGAGGCCGTCGTACAAAGCATCATTCGAAGCGGCTTGCGCGGACGCGGTGGAGGCGGCTTTCCGGCCGGCATCAAGTGGCAAACCTGCGCCAAGGCCGCCCAAACACGAAAAGTCACACCCTATGTGGTCTGCAACGGCGACGAGGGAGATCCGGGCGCATTCATGGATCGCTCCATCGTAGAAGCCGACCCCCATGCCGTGATCGAAGGCATGATCATCGGTGCCATGGCCATCGGAGCAGAAGAAGGATTTGTCTACATTCGACGGGAATACCCCCTGGCCCTTGCGCGACTCAACAAGGCTTTGGACCAGGCTCGGGAATGGGGGCTCTTGGGCAAAGGCATCATGGGCGGAGACCTCGACTTCGACATCAAGGTCCACCAGGGCGCGGGTGCCTTCGTCTGCGGCGAATCCACTGCCTTGATGGCCAGCATGGAGGGACGAGCCGGCGAACCGAGGGCCAAGTATGTACACACCGTGGAATACGGCTACAGGGACATGCCCACCGTGCTCAACAACGTGGAAACCTGGGCCACCATCCCGCAGATCATCAGCCGCGGTGCCGAATGGTTCGCGGGCATCGGCACCGGCGACGTAAGCGAGAGCCCCTGGGGCGGCAGCACGGGCACCAAGCTCTTTTCCCTGGTGGGCAATGTGCACAACACGGGCCTTGTGGAAGTCCCCATGGGCATCTCCTTGCGGGAAATCGTCTTCGATATCGGCGGCGGCATCCCCAATGGACGCACGTTCAAGGCCGTGCAAACAGGCGGCCCCTCCGGCGGCTGTTTGCCCGAGGACAAACTGGACCTGCCCATCGACTTCGACAGCCTGACCGAAGTAGGCAGCATGATGGGCTCGGGCGGCCTTATCGTCATGGACGACCGGACCTGCATGGTGGACGTAGCCAAGTATTTCGTAGACTTTTTGATGGAAGAATCCTGCGGCAAATGCACGCCCTGCCGCGAAGGCCTGACTTACCTGCACGAAATATTAGAACGCATCACCACCGGTAAGGGAGAAGAGGCCGATCTGAATCTCTTGGAAGAACTGGGTGCCGCCATGACCGAAGGGTCTCTTTGCGGCCTGGGCCAGACCGCCGCCAACCCTGTCTTGAGCACCTTGCGCTACTTCCGAAACGAATACGAAGCCCACATTCGCGACAAAAAATGTCCGGCGGGCGTATGCAAGTCACTCATCACCTACACCATCGACGCAGCGAAGTGCACCGGCTGCACGGCCTGTGTCAGTCCCTGCCCCACCGACTGCATCACCGGCGAGAAGAAAAAACCCCACGTCATCAAACAAGCCGATTGCATCCAGTGCGGCACATGCATGGACGCCTGCAAAGACGACGCCGTGCGCGTTCAGTGAGGTCTCGACCATGAGCCAACAGAACATCGAAGCCAAAACCGCCGCAAAGGTCCCGGTCACCATCGACGGAAAAACCATCGAGGTCATCCCGGGAACCACCGTCTTGGCAGCCGCCAAGCAGGCCGGCATCTTCATTCCCTCCATTTGCGACTCGGAAATGCTGGAACCCTACGGTGCCTGCCGGGTCTGCTCGGTGGAAGTGGACTTGGGCGGCGGCAAGACCAAAATGGTCACTTCCTGCAACTACCCGGTCCGCAAGCCCCTCACCGTGAACACGCAGAGCGAGCGAGCCTTGCGCACCCGCAAGCTGACCCTGGAAATGATGCTGGCCCGCTGGCCCAACGTGAAAGTCGTGCGCGACATGGCCAAGCACGCCGGTGTGGAGACACCGCGCTTCACCCACCCCAAGCGCAACGAATCCGAAAACGCCTGCATCCTCTGCGGCAAGTGCGTGCGAATTTGCCGGGAAGGCGTCTGGCAAAACGTACTGGGCTTTGAGGGCCGAGGTCCTGAGCGCCGGGTGACCATGCCCTTCGACAAGCCTCTGCCCGAATGCGTGGGCTGCGGTGCCTGCGCCTATATCTGCCCGACCGGCGCCATCCAGATGAAGGATGATCCCAACGGTCCGGCCGACTGGGGCCGAATCCGCAAGGCTGGCATGGTGGTCACTCGGGAAATGATCCTCTTAGACGATGAACAATGCGGCATGCGCCGCGCCGGCACGGGTCACTTAGTCGAGATCATGGACGACTACGATCTGCTTCCGGTGAAAAACTACCGATTCGGCTCTCATGAAGACATCGGCAAGATCTCTTCACCGGTGCTCATTGAAAAATACTACAGGCAAGACATCCAGGACGGCTGCGCTTTGGGTTGCGACATGGCCTGCGCCAAGGGCGTGGACAACTTTGAACTCAAGACCGGTCCGGACAAAGGCAAGCGCGTCTTGGTCGACGGCCCCGAATACGAAACCCTGGGCGGCTCGACCAACATGGGCATCTTCGATCTCGATTGGACCATCGAGATCAACTATTACTGCGACCAGTACGGCGTCGACACGATCTCCTACTGCACGCTGATGGCCTTCGTCATGGAATGCTATGAAGCCGGCGTATTGAACAAAGAACGCACCGGCGGTCTGGACCTGGCCTTCGGCGCCCAGGATGCAGCCATGGAAGTCCTGCATCAGATGGCGCGAGGTGAAGGCTTTGGGCTGGTGGCGGGACTTGGTGTCCGGCGCATGAAGAAAAAATTCGCGGACGAATACGGTGCCGATCCGGCCTTTTTGCAAGACATCGGCATGGAGGCCAAGGGCCTTGAGTATTCCGAATATGTAACCAAAGAGAGCCTGGCCCAGCAAGGCGGCTACGGCATCGCCCTGAAGGGTGCCCAGCACGACGAAGCCTGGTTGATCTTCATGGACATGGTCAACAAGCAGATCCCCACCTTTGAAGACAAAGCCGAGGCCCTGCATTACTTCCCCATGTGGCGCACCTGGTTCGGTCTCAATGGTTTGTGCAAACTGCCCTGGAACGACGTGGAGCCGGAAGACAACGCCGAGACCGATGAACCGGCCAAGGTGCCCAAGCACGTGCAGACTTACTGCGACTTTTTCGCCGGCGTCACCGGCAAGGAAGTCACCCCGGCGGATCTCATCACCCAGAGCGAGCGGGTTTACAACTTCCAGCGCATCTTCAACCTGAAGATGGGCTTCGGCCAGCGCGCCCACGACGTCATCCCCTATCGTTCGGTGGGCCCGGTGACCAACGTAGAATACGAGTCCCGCGCCGATCGCTACGACACCCAGCTCAAAGAAGAAGTCGGCTTCGATCCCAAGGGCAAAAGCACGGACGAAAAACGCCTAGCCCTGCGCAAGTGGCGCGAAGACCGTTACGAAAAACTCTTAGACGCCGTCTACAAACGCCGCGGCTGGATCGAAAACGGCATCCCCACCCAGGACACCGCCAAAAAGCTCGGCATCGACAAGATGGACGGTCTCATGGAGCTCCTCAAAGAGCACGGCGCCTAAAGAGCATGCCCATCCAGGTCAACGGAGATCGCCACCCCTGGCGCGAAGGCATGACCGTCACGGACCTGATGCAAGAACTCAAGTTCTCTTTCCCCATGAAGACCGTCTTCATCAAAGGCAAACGCATTCCCAAGGTAGAACATCCCTATACCCTCATCGCCGATGGGGATGAAATAGACGTGGTGCATTTGATGAGTGGGGGCTGAGCTTAAGCGTTTAGAGCTTGGTCAATATTTCCGCACCATCCGAAGTCACAAGAATTGTATGCTCGAATTGGGCACTCAGCGATCCATCTTTGGTTCTGACCGTCCAGCCATCATCAGGGGAAATGACGACTTTCGATGAGGTTCCCATGTTGATCATGGGCTCAATTGTAAAGGTCATTCCCTCTTTCAATTTGATTCTATTCTGCAGACTGTAATGATGCAGGACCATGGGGTCTTCATGAAATCCCCGACCGATCCCATGCCCGCCCAGTTCCGTGACAATGGAGTAACCCAATTTCTTAATAAACTGTTCAATCTCCCTGCCGACCTCATAAAGGTATTCACCTGGCTTTACCGCATTGATTCCGCGGATCATCGCTTCTTCCGTAGAGGACACGAGTTTTCTAGTCTCGCTTTTCACGTCTCCAATAAGAAAGGTCTTGGAAGTATCCCCATGAAAACCATCCAGGATAACGGTTACGTCGACGTTGACAATATCTCCATCCTTCAAGATCGCCTTGGCGGATGGAATCCCGTGACAAACGACGTCGTTGATGGATGTACAGATACTCTTAGGAAACCCGTGGTAGTTCAATGGGGCGGAAATCGCGCCATGCTCTTTTGTGAACTTCTCACAGAGATCATTCAATCGCAGCGTCGAAGTGTCTTTTTTCACAAAAGGCTCAACATAAGCCAAGAGCCCGGCAGCCAGCCTTCCGGCTTTCCTCATTTTTTCTATTTCATGTTTGCTTTTTATTATTATCATGGTTTCGTCAGTCTTGCTCTTTGACCAAAAATGGTCAATGCCCCCCTTCCAGAAGAGAGGGACGCGTGTCAGCGGCTAGGGCGGTTCAGGCAAGGTGCGCACAAGGCGGAACCCGAGGTAGTGAAGGCGGGTGTCTGGTTCGACCCCGGCCCGCTCGGCAGACCGAGCCATATAGGCGGGGTTCAAAAAGGAGCCGCCACGTATGCAGCGCTCAGTGCCCAGGCTCATGCCCCAGGGATCTTCCACCGAAGAAGTCGGGTAGGCCGCGAACCAATCATGACACCACTCCAAGGCATTGCCCGACATGTCGTAGAGGCCCCAATCATTGGGCTCCCTCGTAGCCACCGGGAAGGGGTCCTCTCCGCCGTTGCCGCAAAACCAGGCTATCGAATCCAGCGTGGCGTTGGGCTGCTCGCAAAAGAGGTGTTGTTCATCCAGTATATTCCCGTTGTAGGTGGCGGTCTGGGTACCGGCCCGAGCCGAGTACTCCCATTCGGATTCGGTCGGCAACCGGTATCCGGGACAGTCGTATGGCGTGGCGTAGAGACCATCAAGCTCGCAGATCACGTCCACGCCCATGCCTGTACAAACGTAGCAAGTCGCGAATCCCTCTTGCACGGAAAGGGCGTTGCCGTAGGCCGCGGCCTCGTACCAATTCACGTTTTCGACCGGACAGTCTTCTCCGCATTCTGAGTAGGAGGATGGATTGTAGTTCATCAGGGATTCGAACCGCCCCTGGGTCACCTCGGAAGACTGCATGACGAAGCTTCGACTGAAGGAGACCGAATGCCGAAGCTCATCGTCCGCCCGCGCCAGCTCGTTGTCGGGAGAGCCCATCATGAAGCTTCCCGCGGTGATTGGTCTAAAGGACAGATCGCAGCCCAAGCCAAAGTCCACGTATCCATCCGCACAGGTATCGCAGAAGTCACCCGCATAGCCCTCGTAGCAAGTGCATACGGGCAGGCCGCTGCTGTCGTCACAATCGCCCTGCTCCGAGCAGGCATCAAGCTGACAGGGGACGTTTACGACACAGCTGCCGCTCTCGTCGTGATACCCGGTGAGGCAGTTCTCGCAAAGCGGAACGCCCTGGTCGTTGACGCATTCGCGCTGCTGGTCCGCGCACGTCGAGTCCCCCGCGCAAGGGTCGGTGGGCCGGCAAGCGCCGTCACCATAGTCTTGATAATCGGTGTCGCATGAGCACAGCGCCCCACCCGCGCCATCATCCGCACACTGGGTCTGGTGATCCTCCGTACAAGGATTGGGGTCGCAAGGATCCAGGCTTTGAGCACAGGCACCGTCTTGACAGCTCTCGCCTGCCGCACAACAGGCCTCACCGCAGGCCAGGTAATCGCAGCCACACAATCCATCTCCGCAACTCGCGTAATCACCACAGGTCCCACAAGATTCCCCGCAAACCGGATCCAAACCGCATTCGAGGCCTGAGCAATCCTGCTCGCAAGTGTTGTCGGTGCTGTCGCCGCCACATGCGACGAATGACAAGGAGAACAAAAACAACAAAACCGCAACAGGACTGAACTTCATCTCAAACCTCCGTTTATCAGCGATGGGAACAAGAACTTACCCCAGCAAGTTCATTGGGACAAATAATCGGAACCTGGAGGGAAAGCGAAATCGGGGTTGGAACTACAGGGAGACGGGGGACCCAAGCACGTCACTTGAACACAGTATGTCCTGCTTCCATGGACATACTGCGCTCAAGTTGACACATGAGAATCCCCTACTGCACGACCCTCAGCAACTCCGCCCCGACCGCATCCGACTCATCGTCCCAGGCGAAGAGCTTGACGTAAATTTCACCCGTGGTGGCATCGGCGGGCAGGGTCAGTTCGGCTGAGAATTGGCCGTCTATGAGGTCTACTTCCGTGCGGACGAGGATCTTGTCGTTCGCGACGGCGTGATTGGAGATGCAGATCTCTTCGTCGTGGTTGGAAGACTCGCGAGGCAAAAGTTCGCCGGGGATGGTGTTGAGCTTGGTTTGGAGGCTGATGTTCACGCGACCGGATTCCATGAGGGTCTCACTCAGATCCTGCCAGGCCTTGCCGCTGACCGTGAGCGTTCCGCCCGGGCTCAGGCGATCGTGGGACAGATCGAATCGCAGGCGCCCCGGTGGCAGCTTGGTGGCTGCCGCGGGATCACCAAAAAAGTTGTAGAGCACCAGGTGCTCGTTGAGGATGTCGTCGGGCGCCTGGTCGAGAAAAGGTGCCGCCGCCTCTTCCAGTGTGTTTCGCAGACTGTCTTGATTGTGAATCATATCCCATTGGGCTTGGGCATAAGCCTCCCCGTAGGTCGGAAGCTGTGACTCAAGAAGCGCCCGGCCCAGTTCCCGGGGCAGCACCGCGTTGGCATAGGGATGGGTCAAGTCCGAGCCCGCCAGAGTGGCCACGGGGCCTTGTTCGCGAAGCAGCAGGTCTTCGGCCAGAGAAATGCTCGAATCGCCGTACTGATAGATGCCGTCGCTGCAAGCGAAGAAGGTCACCATGCCGCGACGCGGCGGCCGTTGTTGCTCACAGCAAGCGGCCGAGCCCTTGGTGTGGCCGATGTAGGGTTGCATCAAGGACCCTTCGCTGTATGCCTTCGCATACTCCGCATCCCAAGCCTCGGGCGGCAGATAATAATCCGAACTGTCGGCGGCGTAGGTCATGCGGTAATCGAAATCCGGCGGCAGGGACTCGAAAATCCAGATGGCGGCCAGTTCCAAAGCCGCGTCGATCTCGGGACCAAAGCCGCCCTCGCCCGCGAAAACAGACATGCGCTTGTTCCAGGGCCCGGGCTTGTAGCTCGCCTCATGCACTTGGATACGCGCCAGGTAGGCTTCGACCTGCGCAGGCTCAGTCATGGGCAAGCGCCCGATGGGCACCTCCGGGATCATGTCTCCGTCCAGATCGGCCAATGGGCCGTCGCCTTCTTCGCCGCGAGGGCCGTGCCCCAAAGGCAGCCACAACGGGTTATCCGGCTCCCGCACATCGGGCTTGCCGATGAGCAGCACAAAGGAACGATCCCCCTCTTGGGCCGCCTCGACAAACCGCACGATGCGATCGTGCAAAGCGCTCTCTAAGCTGCTGCCGCCGCGAACCGCATCCAACTCGCCGCTGGTGGCGAACTCAACGTCGAAGCCCGTCTCCTCGCGAAAGTCCCGATAGGCCTCAGCCGCCTCCGTCAAGGAATCCGCCGCCACGATCAGCATGCGCCCCTGGATTTCATCGGGCCCCGGCCCCTCCGAATCCGTACCGCAGGCAAACATCCACAAACTCAGCAGCAAGGCAAAACAGAAAGTTCTCATGACCCTCTCCCTAAACTTGACGTGGAAGCCTTGGGGACTTGGGCTTGCCCGTTCTCTTGAGACAAATTGGCCTCGCCCACCCGCACCAGGGCCCAACGGAAAGCGATGGGTCCCAAGATCTGGTTGACCACGATGCCGCCCACGATGATGTCGGCCAACCAGGGACCCATCTCGGGCAGCCTGGCCCGAAGCAAGGCAGCCAGACCTAGACTGACGCCGGCCTGGCCTAAGAAACCTGTCCAGGCATGGCGTCGCACGGCTTCGTCCTCGGCGGAGAAATACGAGCCCATCCAGGTGCCGGACCAGGTAAAGAAGGCCCGGATGGCCACCAGCAGACCCACCACATGCCAAAATGACCCCAGCACGGCCAGATTAAGACCCGCGCCCGAAATACTAAAAAAAATCAGAAAAATCGGAGCCGAGGCCTTTTCCAGGCCGACCTGGAAGGCTTTGCCCTGGCGCGAAAAATTGGCCACGGCGAAACCGGCACAGACCGACACCAACAAGGCGTCGAGATGGAAAACCTTGGACAAACTGATAAGCAAAAAGGCCGCGCCCACGACAAAAAGCACGTTTTGTTTTCCAACAAAGCGCAGATAGGCGACCATCACCCCACCCGCAACAAAGCCCACCACCAACGACAGGCCCACCTCGGCGAAAATTCGCCCCAGGCCCTCTTGCTCGGCAAGCTCCGCGCTGCCCAGACTTGTGGCGGACAGGGACAAAACCATCGAAAAGGCCACAAGAACCAAGATGTCCTTGACGACGGTGACGCCCAGCACCGAGTCGGTGACCGGGCCCTTGGCGTGAGACTCAACGATGACGGCCACGGCGGTCGATGGGCTGGTGGCCGATGCGATGACCGCCAGGATGCCGGACACGGCCAATATTTGTCCCTCTGACAGGCCCGCGAAGATGGGCACCCAGGCCCGCAGCAACCACAAGGTCAGGGCGGTGCCGAAAAACACACAGCTGCTCTGAACCACGGCGATGGTGACGATGCCGCGAATGCGCTCTTTCAATCGATCGATCTTGAGTTCCGCGCCGGCGGTGAAGGCAATGAGCGCAAGGGCCAAATGATCCACCAGGTTGACGTGCGCGATGACTTCCTTGTCCACAAAACCCAAAGCGCTGGGGCCACAGGCCATGCCGGCCAGCAAGTATCCGGTGATGCGGGGAATGGAAAACTTAGCCACCAACTCACCCAACAAAAACCCCGCCAACAAGAGAAAACCGAAAACCAGAGCGGTGCGAGAACCAAGGTCCGAGGGAAAATGGGCGTGAAGCTGCTGCAAGACCAACATGAGCAACAGCAACAATCCCAGCAACACAAGCCTCATGCCCTCAACCTCGCCTCTCCCTGCGAAAGCAAGAGCCTGCGCAGGCACATCGGACCCAGCAGGGTGGACAGCAGCATACTGCAAACCACCGCGGTCATCATCAGATCGCCCAGCTCACCGGCCACCAGGGAACGAAAGCTCAGGGCAATGGCCATGGCCATGCCACCGTGAGGCAGCAAGCCCAGGCCCAGCAGCGACGGTTTACGCAAACCCGCAACCAAACCCGCCAAATAGCCACCCAGAAGTTTACCAGCCAGTCGCAAAAACACTAAGGCCCCCACGGCCAACCAGACAAAGGTCAGCGGGGGATGCCAAAGGGCGCCGGCCAAGGTCAACAAAATGAGATAGATAGGCTTTTCCACGGAGGCCAGGGCCTTGAGCATACGAAAACGAACAGGCGAGCGGTTGGCCACCACCACCCCCACCAAAAAGTTCACGAAAAGAGGCGAGAGCACCAGGTAATCGGCGGCACCACCACAAAAAACCACCACCCCCAGCACGATGACCAAAAGTTGGTTGTCCGTATAGCGGTATAGGGTCAGAAGGTGGAACAAGGCACCCAGCGCCAGGGCCAATCCGACGGCCACACCCAGCCAAAACAGCCCGTCCAAGAAAGGACCATAACGCAGAGGATGGATGGGTGCCGGCGCGAAGCAAAGGATGATGCCCGCCATGAGCACGGCGGGCACGGCATCCACCGAGGCCATGATGCGCAATGCGTCGGACACCGGTCCCCGAGGATGAAGGTCATGAAAAACGTGGGTGGCGGCTGTAGGCGAGGTGGTGGACATGGCCGCCGCCAACACAAAGACCAAGAGCCAAACAGGCCCTCGCAGTGAAAATTCTCCCAGCACCAACCAAAGTCCCAGGCCGCCCAGCAGCAAAGTAAAGACCGACTGGACCAAGGCACCCAGGTAATGCCTCCCCGGCAGACGCTTCAGATCCTTGAAATGGAACTGCAATCCAAAAATCAGCCCAACCCAACCCACGCCCAAGTCCACCAGTACATCCAGGCCGGCGATTATCTGCTGGTCCAACACGCCGATGGCCAAAGGCCCCAAGGCCACGCCCACGCCGAAAAAGCCCAGGCCCGACGAGAGTAAGGCCCGAAGCCAGACCGGCGAACGGCGCAAGCGAAACAGGGTGGAGCCCAGATAGGCAAAGAGGGCGATGGCGATGAGCGCCAGGATTGTCTTCAAACCAGCGCCCCAGCCAGCCCCTTGGCCCGGTTCACGGGCAGCGTAAACAGGACCCCTGAGCCCTGAGCCGAAAAATCACCGCAGACGTCTTCGACCAGGCCGATGACCAAATCCACATGCTCTGCCTTGACCACGCTTAAGACCAACTGACTGTCGGCGTTGCCGCCCGGAAACAAGGAACTCAAACCCGCGAAGATGGGCACGTCTTTGCTTAAGACCTGGGCCAAACCACGGGCATCGATCACCGTGGCGCCACCCAGGCCCAATTCCAAAAAGCCCTCCAGCAGCATGTCGAGCTTGCGATAATCCTTGAGCACACAAATGACGAGCTCCATGCCGCCCTTGTCCTCGCCTTCAGACATGCCGGCCGTCCTCCTCCTCCACCACCCGAAACAGAGCCTCTTCGTCCTTTGCTTCGCGCATGGCGTCCAGCAAACCGCCGGCCGAACAGAGGCGCGCGACGCGCGCCAGCAAACGGATATGCGTGGCGATGCACTCGGGCGGACTGAGCAGCATGAAAATCAAGTCCACGGGCTTTCCATCCAGGGCCTCAAAATCCACCGGTTGGTCCAGTCGAGCCACCAAAAGCAGGGTTTTCTCCAGACCGACCAGGGTGGTGTGGGGCACGGCCACGCCGCGCTCCAAGCCGGTGGCGATTTTTTTCTCCCGCTCAATCAGACCATCCCAGACGGTCTTGCAGTCCAGATTGGGTATGGCCTTACACAGGGCCTGGGCCATGGCGTCCAAAACGGCCTCCCGATCCGAACCCGGCACATCGACCAAAACCAATTCAGGAATCATGTAGTCGCGCAAACGCATGGAAGTCTCTCCTGTCCCAAAGTCGCAAGGATCGCAGAATACCAAGGCACCTAAGATCTACACAAGGACATCCGTCACAGAGACAGCCGGAATATTCCGGCCGCTCTTCAGAGGTTGCGGCCTTCCACCACCAGCCGCCCCACGGGCACCCCGATGTGCTTGGCGATGACCGGACACTTGGCGCGGAGCAAAAACATGACCGGACGCTTCAGGCCACTCAGGGTTTCGTAGTTGCCCTGCCCCTTGCAGACCACCAGATCCGCTTCGTCCAGAGCCTTCTGCAGTTCGGGGCCCACCTGCTCCAGAATCATGCCCGGTGCATCGCTGCCGGTGTCCAGTATCGGCAACATGGCATCCAGACCATAAAAAACAGCGTCTTCGCGGGTGACGTCGTTGAGGGTCGGCGCGCCGCGCACCACCAGGGTGATTCGCTTGGGGTCCAAATGCTCGATGAAGAGCTTATCAAAGCCCAGCTCCCCTGCGTTGTCGGCCACATAGACTATCTTTTTCGCCTGGGCCAGGGTGCGCCGACTCGCCTCCAGCTCCATGCCCGCGATCGGTTCTTCCAAGGATTGCTCCACGGTGGCGAAAACCTTGGCCTCGTCCAAATCCGCGTGGATCCCGAAATCAATGATGTTGCCCGCCAGGGCCAAACGCAAAACCATCCGGAAGGGGTCTTTTGCTTCCCCGATGCGCTCTCGCAAGGCGGGCAGCATGCCGTCAACGAGACTGTTAAAGCGGCGCTTGACCGCCAGGTAGGGATCCGCGTTGCCGCTGACCTTTCGGATCAGGCGGTGGATGCCCTGCGCCATCTCCGGCGGGCTGCGATCCAGATCCATCACGGCCAGTTCCCCCAGGACCTGTCTCAGCACCTGCTCGTGGAGAGCCTCATCATCGGTGACCATGCGCAGGGCCTCCATGGTCTGACGAACAAAACAAGGTAAACATTCGTGAAAAGTCCTCATGGTTCTGCCTCCTTCTTGTGGCCGCGGGCTATTGTAGCCACAACCTGGACCTTAACTCGCCGAGGAAGCTAATGTTTCTTAAAAAGGCAAGATTTTGCAAATTAAGCCAAGTATGAAAACATAGGCCATCAAGTAGAAACATTTGTGCTATGTCGCGAAGCGACATGGGCTAGTATTGGCAAGGAAAAGCTTCCAATGGAGTCATCATGCCCGTCGTGCGCTTTCTCTGGATTCGCCTGGCCCCTATCCCGGCCATCCTTCTCGCATTGTTTTTCCTTGGCGCTGGGGGAGCCTGCTCCGATCCCGAACCGAATTGCATGCGGGCCGGCACCTGTCAATGCCGTGTACAAACGGACTGTCCCGAAGGCGAACATTGCGTGGATGGTCAATGCCGCCCCATCGAAGGCACGGGGCCCGCGCTCAAGGGTTTTGGGGAGACTTGCTTACAAAACAGCGATTGCCTGAGTGCGGCCTGTCTGCCCGCGGGGCCTGGAAATGGTGCCGTCTGCACCCAGAGCTGCGAGGACAGTCCCTGCCCTGTTGGTTGGACCTGCAAACAGCATTTGGATGTGGATACCGGATCTGTACGCTGGTGTGTTCAGATCATTCCGGCGCGTCTGTGCCAGGGCTGCTCGGTGGACGCCCAATGCAACGCCATCGGCGATCGTTGCCTCAACCTGACCGACACGGAGACGGTCTGCGGGCTGGATTGCAGCGCCGAGTCCTGTCCCGGCGGATACGCCTGTCAGGAGATCAGTCTGCCCGAAGGCCTGGTCAAACAATGCTTACCCGAAGGGGGAAGCTGCGACTGCACACCTGACACCCTGGGTCTGGTGCGAACTTGTTCGATCGGCAACGCCCACGGCGTCTGCTGGGGTGAGCGGATCTGTCAGCCAAGCGAGCCATTGCCCGACTGGAGCGATTGCGACGCCTTCGAACCGAGGTCCGAGCAATGCAACGGCATGGATGACGACTGTGACGGGCTGACGGATCAAGAGGACCCCAGCCTGGATCTAAGCATCCTGCCCCCGGAGCCGGCCTACCCCAACTGCCAGGAAGGCACGGGCTCTTGCATCGGGCGTTGGCGCTGTGAGCTGGACGCCGAAAGCGGAATTTGGGACTGGGTCTGCGGTGCCACCGATCCGGAAGACGAGATCTGCAACGGCATAGACGACAACTGCGACGGTCGGGCCGACGAGATATTCCTCGACGAGGAGGGTCGTTACGTCCATTTGAATCACTGCGGTCATTGTGGTCGAGATTGCCTCGTGATCCTGCCTGACTTGGCCACCGACGAGTTTGGCCAAGTACTGCTCTCCGCTGCGACCTGTGAGTTGAGGAACGGCGAGCCCGTCTGCGTCCCCAGGCTCTGCGCCCCCGGGCACTATCCCTACCCGGAGCTTGAGCCCATCGCCTGCAGCACCCTGGTCTCGCCATTCTGTCAACCCTGCACCGAGCACGCGGATTGCCGCGTCAGCTCAGACCGCTGCGTAGACATGCCGGCTGATCCCGGCACTTTCTGCGCCCAAAGTTGTGATCCGGCCTCACCCTACGACAGTTGCAGCGGCGCTTTAAACGTGCGCGACTGCTGCCCCGAGGGCAGCCACTGTGACCTGGTGAATGGCATGCGCATGTGCATGCCCGACAGCGGCTCTTGCACCTGCAACGAGGACCGCCTCGGCGAAACCCGAGCCTGCATCATCCTGGGTGGCGGCGGCGAACTCTGCCAAGGCGAACAGGTCTGCCGCCAGATTGGCGATGAAACCGCATGGGGCGAATGCGAACAGTCGGACGTGGCGGTTGAGGTCTGCGATGGGTTGGACAACAACTGTGATGGTCAAATCGACGAGGGCTTCCGGGACGAGCAAGGGGCTTACTCCAGCGACGAACACTGCGGCGCTTGCCATGTAAACTGCCTGGCCCGATGGGACCAGGACATTCAACACGCCATCGGGGGCTGTGTGGACGAAGGAAACGACCAGGTCGACTGCGCCATCGTGGCCTGCACGGTAGAAGACTGGGCCGTGGGTGCCCCCTGCCGCTCGAATGACACTTGCCCATTCGGCTGGATCTGTGACGAGACCGTGCATCACTGCACCTTGCTCGAATGTCCGCAGGCTCCCTGCGGTGAAAGCTGTAGCGATGACCAGCACTGCCGCGGTCTGGCCGGTCCGAATGCCTTTTGCTCTGGTGGCATCTGTCACAAAACCTTCTCTTTTGTAGACCTCAACGTCGTGGATGTGGACGGCTGCGAATGCAGCCAGGTCGATTCGGAACAAGACGACCCGGATGTCTCTCTAGACTACCCCGAACCAGGCATGGCTTACGTGGACAGGGACTGCGATGGCATCGACGGGAACGCGAGTACCGCCATCTTCGTGCGCGAAGGCGCCGAAGGCGACGGTTCCCGACATGCTCCCTTCGGAAGCTTGCGCCTGGCCATCTTGGCCTTTGATCTGGCTCGGCACAGCTCCATCCTGGTGGCCGCGGGGAGCTATCGGGAAAACATCGAAATACACGAGGGTTTACGACTCTACGGAGGCTACAGCCACGACTTCGGTGATCGGGATGTGGCCTTGTACCCTACCCTCATCGCCGGCTCCCAGCCCGACCCCGGCCAGGCACCAGGCACGGTGTCCATCCAGGGCGTGCAAACCCTGCGCACCGTACTCAGCGGTTTTGTCGTGCAGGGTTATGACGTCTTCACAGTCGCTTCGACGGGTCAAGCAGCCGATTCCTCCTATGCCCTCTACTTGTCCGACTGCAACCACAAACTGGAAATCATGAACAACCTCATCCTGGGCGGTCGCGGCGGCGACGGCAATGACGGCGGTTCGGGCGGGCCCGGCAACAACGGGGGCAATGGCGAGGAAGGCTCAGACACCTTCGAATGCCCCAACAGCCCAAGCTGCACCAGCATGACCCAGTCCGGCGGCAACGGCGGGACCAACACCGGCTGCAGCTCCGCGGCAGGCAGGCCCGGCGCGACAGCCAGGGATTCGTCTTACTCCCAGGATTACTCAACCGGCGGCCTCGACGGACTGGGCGGCGACAACTCCACCTACTACAACGATCCATCTGCCTGGGACCCCATTCCCAACGAATTATGCAAGTACGACTGTCAGGTGGGCGGCATACGCAACACGGCCAATGGCGGCGATGCGCAGTCCGGTCAAGACGGTGCCTCGGGCTCCGGCGGGGCGGGCTGCAGTCAACCCACGGGCCGCATCGTCGACGGTCGCTGGGAGGCCTTGAACGCCAATCCGGGCAGCCAGGGGCAAGCGGGCTCCGGCGGCGGCGGCGGCGGGGCCGGTGGCGCGGTACTCAACCAAAACAGCGGCATTGGCTGCACCGTGGGAAATCCATGGGGCGACCTGGGCGCCAGCGGCGGCGGTGGGGGCGCGGGCGGCTGCGGTGGCGAGAGCGGCGGCAGTGCCGGCGGCGGCGGCGGCTCCTTCGCTATATTCTTGAGCTTCGACGCCACACCCCAAACCCCGCCGATCTTGCGCGGCAACCTGATTCGCAGAGGCTTCGGGGGGCGCGGCGGCACGGGCGGCTCCGGCGGGCTGGGCGGCCTCAGTGGTCAAGGCGCTTCGGGCGGGGGCATCGAACACCCTGCGTGGTGCGCCGGTGCGGGCGGTTCCGGAGGTCGAGGCGGAAACGGCGGTGCGGGGGGTGGGGGCGGCGGTGGTTGCGGCGGCGCATCCTACGGCGTCGCGACCACCCACATCGACCCGGGTGCCTACCTCAGCGGCAACCGCTTCGAATTGCCCGGCACCGCGGAAACGGGTGGCGCGGCCGGAACGGGCGGATCGAGTCCGGCAGGCGAGACCCAGTCGGGCGCGGCCGGTCAAATGGGACCGGCTGGTGATGTCATCAGGTTTTGAGTCGAGGGCTTCGAGGAGAAATCGATGCGCGCTGGAAAAAAAATGCGATTGAGACTGTTCGGGCTTGTTTGCTTGGGCTTGCTTGTTTCGGCTTGCGGACGCGACTGGCTTAGTGGGCCCCCGGGTGCCTGCATCTTCGATGCGGACTGTATCGGCGGGCGACACTGCATCAACGGACAATGCGTGGATCTGGAAATTTCGGATCCCGATGGGGGCATTCGACTCAAGGACTTCGGTGAGGCTTGCGGTGAAAACGAGGAATGCCTGAGCACTTACTGCTTGGCCCACCCCGCCGGTGCCTTCTGCACCCAGCGCTGCGATGAGGGCTGTCCTGACGGCTGGGCTTGCAAGCTGGTGCCTGATCCCCACGGCGGCGACGGTCTGGTGGGTCTATGCGCCCTGGAGCACAACAGGCTTTGCGGCGAATGCACCGATGATGTGAGCTGCAACGTGGTGGGCTCCGACTGGTGTATGACCTTTGACGACGGCGACCGCTACTGCGGACAAGACTGCACCTGGACGGGTTGTCCCACGGGATACACCTGCCAACCGGTAGAGCGGGATGGACAGCAAGGCCTGCAGTGTCTGCCCGACAGCATGACCTGCCGTTGCGAAGAAGAGACCGCCGGCATGCTGCGAGGCTGTCAACGGGAGAACGAGTTGGGCATTTGCAGTGGCTACGAACTCTGCGAACCCCCTGACGGCTGGGCGGCCTGCAGCGCGACGGAGCCCACGACCGAAAGCTGCAATGGCGGCGATGACGACTGCGATGGCTTTTACGACGAAGACCTGGTCGGTGTCGCCTGTTACTGGAGCAACGACTTCGGTCGCTGCGAAGGCATGGAACAATGCCGCGGCTTCGAAGGCTGGATCTGCGATGCAAGCGAGCCGAAGCCGGAGAGCTGCGATGCCGTGGACAATGACTGCGACGGGCTGACAGACGAAGACTTCGTCGACGAAGCCGGTCACTACGTGAGCGTAGCCCATTGCGGAGGCTGCGACCGCAATTGCGATCAATTGCTGAGCCACGCCACCCAAACCGCCTGCCGAATCGAAGCCGGCAAAGCTTTCTGTCGAGCCGTGGCCTGCGAAGAGGGCTACTACGTTTATGAAGAGGGTCTGGCTTGTCTCTTGCTGCCGGCCACCTTGTGCCAAGCCTGCGCCAGTGATTCAGATTGCATCGCGCCGGGCAGCCTCTGCCTCGATCTGGGGCCGGAGCGTTTCTGCGGTCGGGACTGTGGACCCGGTTCGCCCTACGGGGCCGACTGCCCCATGGGCTACGTTTGTCAGCCCATCAACGGTGCCTTGCAGTGTTTGCCCGAAAGCCAATCCTGTCTCTGCAGCCCATCCACGGTGGGCACGGTCCGCTCCTGCCTGGTGGACGTTTGCGTGGGCTACCAAATCTGCCAAGCCGACACCATCATGGGAAACACAGCCTGGACCGATTGCAACGCAGAAGACTACAACGTGGAAATTTGCGACGGCCTGGACAACAACTGTGACGGACGCATTGACGAAGGCTACTTGAACCCCGCCAGCGGACGTTATGAAGACGATGCCAACTGTGGTTTCTGCAACAACGACTGCTCCCGTTACTGGACGGCCGAGCTGGATCATGTGCTGGGCGTCTGCGATGTCGACGCCCCCGGCATGCCAAGTTGCGTCATGGGCTCCTGCCTGACCGAAACCGAAGATGAACAGATTTACGAGTGGGTAGACGAAAACGCCGATCCGAGCGACGGCTGTGAGTGCCGGCGGCGTTTTGGCAACATCGACGAGGATCTGCCGGACTTAATCGCCTACCCGAGTCCCGCCTTGGACTACTTGGACGAAAACTGCGACGGCGTGGACGGCGTGGTCACCCGTGCTCTGTTTGTACGCGCGGGCAGCACGAATGGCGACGGCAGTCTGATTCGTCCTTTTGACCAAATCCAAGAAGCCATCGACATCTTCGCCTCCTCCGGCAAGGCATATGTGCTGGTGGCCGAGGGCCGATACGACGAAGACGTTCGGCTTGTGGCCGGTTTGCAGCTACACGGCGGCTACGCCCCGGACTTTCGCGCTCGAGACGTGGTGCTTTTCGCTTCTGTGATCATGGGTCGTGAAGCCACGGCCACCCTGCAAGCCGACAACATTCGGGGCCAATCCACCCTGGTCTCCGGCTTCATCATCAGGGGGCGGGACGTAGCCGAGCAAACGCCCGCCGGCACACCCGGCACGCCCTCTGTCGCCGTGGCCGTTCGGGACTGCGACGAAGCCTTGACGCTGCGCTCCAACCGCATCGAAGCCGGCCTGGGCGGCGCTGGTGGCCGAGGCTCTTCTGGCTCCATCGGCTATGGCAGCCAACAAGACAGCCTCTTAGATGGCGGCGCGGGCATCCAGGGTCGACGCATGAATGGCCCTTGCCCCTCGGGCTCGGTCAACCCCGGCGGCCGGGCCGGCAGCAACTTGGCTTGTGGTTCAAGCAACGGACAACCGGGCGGTCGCACCCTGTGCCCGGTTTGCAGCCCGCCCAGCAACCTGGGCAACCAGGCTGAATACACCTCCAACGATCACGGCAACGGCCTGGGCGGATACGATTGGCGTTTCGACGACATGAGCGCAAGCACCTGCAGCCACGCCACCGAATCCGGCTTTCCCGGAACCATCCAGCTCAACGTGGGCGAAGACGGAAGCGATGGCCTGGATGCCGACAACGGACTTGGCGGCGCGGGTGGCGCGGGCACCCTGGGCTCCATCGCCCAAGGACGCTGGGTCGCCGACGAACTGGACCCGGCTATCGCTGGTGGTTTCGGCTTGGCCGGAGATGGAGGTGGCGGTGGTGGTGGCGGCGGCGGCACGGCCTATTTCTTCGACACATGGGACGATTGCTCCGACTATGAGCTGGGTCCCTCCGGCGGCGGCGGCGGCGGGGGCGGCTGCGGCGGCGGTGGCGGACAGGCAGGCCAACAGGGAGGCGCATCCTTGGGGGCGCTGATAAGCCACAGCGCCGCTGGTGCCCAAGCCATCACACTCACCTTCAACGTCTTTGAGCGCGGCCGCGGCGGTGAGGGTGGCGACGGTGGAGCCGGCGGCATGGGCGGACTGGGCGGCCTTGGCGGCTTTGGCGGTGGGCCGCCCGATTGGATTTCGTCCAAGGGCGGCAAGGGTGGCGATGGTGGCAACGGCGGACCTGGTGGCGGTGGCGGCGGTGGGGCCGGCGGACCCTCTTTTGATCTGCTGGTGCTTAATTCATCTACTGCAGACTTTGCAAGTCAGAACGAATTCGTCCTCGATGACGATGTCCCCACCGGCGGCGGGGGTGGCGATGGGGGTGCCAGCGTGGGCAGCGGTGCCGTGGGTGAGGTCGGCAGCAGTGGCGGCCATGCAGGCATCTTGGGACTCACGTCATGTAGCAGCACGGGTGGCTGCGCCGGGGGACTGCGTTGCGATCCGAATGGTATTTGTATTCCTTAGAAAAACTAAAAGGCTTGCATAAACGAGATAGTAACCCAATCGATGACATGCGGGCTGAAATCCGCGCCCAGGGGGATACCTACGTCCAATCGCGTCACCCCCCGGTCGAAAAAGGGGAAGAGACCGCGAAGACCGAAGCCCAGACTGTGGTGATAGCGGAAGGTTTCTTCATCAGTGGAGCCGAAAGCATCCCCGGCATCGTAGAAAGCCACGAAGCCCAAATGGATGCTGTCGAAAACCCAGGGGCGGGAGCGAAACTCCAGGTTCATATTGAGAAACTGATCGCCCGAGCGGTAGTTGGAGACGAAACCGCGTAGCGTGTTGTCGCCACCCAATACATAGACCGACCGGGACAGGCTGTCTTCCACCCTCGCGTAGCGCAAACGAAAAAAAACTCGGCCCCATCCCCACAAAGACGGGCTGATGTTCTCCATGCTGAAATCCGCCACCCTGTCAACCCATGAGTTGTCTACTTCCGCCGACTCATGCTCAAACATGTAGCGCCCGCTGCCCAGGACGCTCATGGACAAAATGTCGTCGCCGAAACAAAAACGCCAACCCAGCTGGCCGTATAACTGTACCGAATTCTGTGAAAACCCAAATCTCGGATTGGACCAGGCCGCCTCAAAATAGGCCATGGGCCCGATGCGAAAGTCTTCGGTCAAGCCCAAGGTCTGGACATTGTGAAAACGCCGGTAATCCGCCTGGAAAAACTGCACCGAGGTCACCAGGGCGCCGTATTCATCGTCGACGGGCAGGCGGTAATCAACAAAGGCTTGTCGGACCCCTTCCGGCAGCAAGGCCATGCCATCGGTCAATGAGTATCGCTTGGAGCGCAGCACGTAGCCCGCCAAAAAAACGGTGCGATACTGCTCGCCCATGGCGAATCGACCAAAACCCCGAAGCGCCCAAGTGCGGTGCTCGAAAATCTCCGGCAACAGATAAACACTGCCAGTGCTCGAATCGGTCACCTGTATCTGCCTGTAGTCGGCACCCTGATAGAAACGGTCGATGCCCACATCCGCCTCGGCCTTGAGGTAAAAGCCCCAACGCGTCGACAGGGAGTACAGGGGCCGATCCACGGTGACCTGGGCGTAGCCCCCTTCCACATCTCCACTCAGGTGGTTGGTGCGCACACCACCCATTTCACTGAATTGAATCCGACTGCCCCAAACCCGAGGCACCCGATAGACCTGCCCCAGGGTCAGGGTTTCCCGGTCCACCCGTGCGTGCAAGCTGAGCTGCTGGTTGAGCCCCAAAAAATTCTGTTCGGAGGGTGTAACGTAAAAATAGTTAAAAACACCGCCGCCGAAATTGCCGTTGGCGTTCATGCGCAGGCTCCACAGGTCCTTGGTGATGACCACCACCACCGTTCGATCGGGCCTGGAGCCACGGGCCGCAACGATCCGCACGGTGGAAAACAGAAGCGGCAGTCCCCTCAAGTTCCTGGCGCTCTCCCGTACCTTGTTCTCGTCGTACGCCTGCCCCTCGCCAAACAGCAACTCTTGTGCGACGACATGCTTTTGGGTCGTCACATGAATGAAATTTCCATATTCAACGAAGTGGGGCACCGCAGTGCGATGAGACACCTCTTGATAGGGGTCCACCGAACGCACCACGGGAAAGCGCAGGATTTCGATGCGCTCGACGATCTTGCCCTCTGGTACGAATTCCCGCGTCAGGCCCAGCTGATCCAAAGCGCTTTGGATCAATTCCCGCTCGTAAGATTCTCGCTCTACGCTTTTGGGGTCAGCCGCTCCGGCATAAGAAATCGGTAACAAGAAAAACAGGCAGAGCAAAACCGGGACACAACAAAGCCTGTGGGGTGCAAAGAGGCAGGGCCGAAGGGCTCGGACCATCCGCAAAGAAAAAGGCAGAAACCGGAACCGCTCAGCGGCCCGGGCGGAGCATGGACTGTTCGCGCTGCAGGCGCTCCAGCTCTTCCTTGTGCATCACGGAATAACGGGCCCAGGGGCGCGCCTTGAGTCGGGCGAAGCCGATGGGCTCCATGGTGCCCTCACAAAGACCGTACTCATCCTGATCAAACTTCTTCAGGGCACGCTCTACCTCACGAAGCAGCTTCACTTCCTTATCGAGAATCCGCAAAGCCACATCCTGATGCTGGCCGGCAGAGGCCTGCTCGAGTTCTTCGATGATCTCGCTGGGATCAACCGAGGAATCGCGATCCCGACGCTGGACAATGGAACGTCGCAGTTCGTCGCGTTTCTCGTTCAGGATCTTCTTCAGATCTTTGTTCTGATTGGCGGTCAGTCCATTGGCGCTTTTCCTGGCTGCCATAAGAAACTCCTTTGTTTCGACACATGATCGAGGACTGAAAATTGTATACCAGAGCCCAGAAACTGCCAAGCAAAATCGAACCTAGAGTCGATTGTGATTGAAGTGAGGTATGACCCAGAAGAGATAGACACAAATGCCCACGGCCGCAAGGCCGGACGAAATCAAGAAAACCACACTCAAATCCGCCACCTTGGCCAATTGGCCAAAACCCATGGCACCGATGGCGATGCCCACGTCAAAAGCCGAAAACAAAGTCGCGTTGGCCGCACCGCGTCGGGCGGGCTTAACCAGATCCACGGCCATGGCTTGTACGCCCGGCATCAGCAAACCAAAACCAAAACCCAAAACGCCCGCCGAGGCAACCATGCCAAACTTGCTATGCCACAGGCCCAAAGCCAGCCAACCCACGACCAGCAGCACCAAACCCACCAGACCCGGCAGCTTAGGCCCCAAGCTGTCATAAAGCCGGCCCCCGGGTATTCGGGCCAAGACGGCACCGATGGCCCAGGCGGAAAACAAGGGCGCCGCCGAGTCGAAGCCCACCTGGGGCGCATAAAGCGGCGCAAAAGCCACCACGCCACCGTAGCCGATGCAAAGCAGGAGCATAAAGACAAACAAACGCCCCACCCGAATCTCGAGCATGGTCTTCAACTGAAAGCGGGCATGGGTATTGTGCACCGGCGGACAAGAAACCAAACTAAAGCAAAACAAAGCCGCCACGGCGATAAAGCCACAAGCGGCAAATACGCTTGCAAAATCCAACTCATCCAGCATCAAAGCACCCAATAAGGGCCCCACCGCCAAGGCCAGGGGCATA
>JAFCZJ010000127.1 GCA_019314375.1 Deltaproteobacteria bacterium
AAGCAGGCGGCGGCCACCAGCAACTTCATGATGGGCCTGACCGCATTGCCGGCGCTTTGCGGCTTCGTTGTCCGAGGCGACTTTCAGCTGCGGCTGGCGGCTCCCTTGGCGCTGGGCGTGTTGCTGGGGGCCAGCCTGGGGGCACGCATCATGCCGCGCATCAAGACCCGCTTGTTGAAAGTCTTTTTTGTCGGAATTTTGGCATACGCGGCGGTGGAGATGGTTCGCAAGGCGGTGATGACATGGTGAGCTTGGGCCGGAAGGTTGAGCGGACCCTGGGCCTGATCATGCTGGGGGGATCCTGGCTCGGCGTGGTTTTGTCGGCCGTCTCGGTCCTGGTCCTTATGTTGCTGGGGGCTGATCTGCACACATGGCAGTTGGGATTGGCTGGCTGGTGGCAGGGGGATTGGTTCTTCTTGCGACTCTTGGGTGGTTTGGGCATGCTTTTGTTGTTTGCCACCCCTGTCTTGATGTTGGTTAGGCTGGTCCTGTGTTGCTGGAGCAAGGGATTAAGGCGGCTGGCCTTTACGGGCTTTGGGGTGTTGCTGGTTTTGGGTCTGAGTCTGGGGACGGTGTTGATTCAACTTTGAGATGTTGCCTGGTCAATGCCAGCAATCGATTTCCGTCGAATCCGAGCATCAGTTGACCGCCCACGTCCAAAACCGGTACTCCATTGAGACGTTTTTTAGCTTTGAGCGCTTTGCAGGACAGTTCTTTCTGGGCCCCTGGGTCCTTTTCCAGATCTTTGGACAGGAAAGGGATGCCTTGCTCGCGCATGAAGCGCTTGGCCGCCTTGCACACCCCACACCAGCTGGTTTCGTAAAGCAAAACCTTATCCTTGGGCGAGTCTGGTAGCGCTTCGCATTCTTTGGGCAGCACACCAGAGGCACCGGCTGGGTCCCGCATCAGATCGCGTTCAAACTTGAACCGACTCACCAGGCTGTATGGGTGGCTTCCATCGGGCTTCGTCTGGCTGAGATCGGCCACATAGAGAACCTGGGCTGAGCGGCGTTGCTCTGGGCTGAGTTGGGTGTCCACCACGATCACTTGCTCCCGGGCCTTCTCGGGCACCTGATCGATGCCGTCCACTGTCTGGAAGCTTCCGTCGGCCTGAAGATAAGTAAAGAGCAGCTTCTTGTTGTCCGGGTGGATTCGGATTTGGGCGAAGTCTTCATTCGCTGTTTTGTTATTTTTTGGCGTGTCCTCCGGGCAGCCCGCGGAACAAAGGCAGATGACGAAGGTAAGACCTATTTGGAAATGGATTTTCATCATTTGCTCAGTGTCATTTCTTCGCTTGTCGACCAGTTGATGCTGCCCTCTTGGTCGGAAAAACGAACGGCTGTGACCCGCCAAGTGTAGACACCTGGTCCGTCGAGCGTATCCACCACTTCGAAGTCCGTCATGCCTGCTTGTTTGAGCAGGGTAAAATAGACGCCTGAGAACACCCCGTCCTTGTCGCGCGAGCAATAAAAGCCGTCATAGAAAGGTTCTTGATCTCGAGGGTAGGACCAAGTGATGTGGACCGCGTCGTCGGCCTGCAAAACAGTTTGAAGATTTGTCACCTTGGGGCACGGTCCTTCAGGGGCCTCCAGACTGATGGCTTGCAAGTACTCAGCCCAGCCCGTGTTTCGACAGAAAGAGAGTTCGGCATAAGGTGGAGTGGAGGGTTGTTGGTAAAACGGTTGGTGGAGGTTGGGATGATAGACGCTCAGGCCGTAGGCCCCATCATAATGGGCCTCGATGTCAAAGCCCGGGTGGGTGTCGTTGTGTACTCGGTTGGCCAGCACCAGCCCTTCGTCAAAGGTTTCGACTAAGCTCGCGGCCTCTACCACCAGAGGTGCTGGGAGGTCGGCCGATTCGGAAAGCACGCGTGCCCAATCCCTGATGTCCACGTATGCACTCATCAAGTCGCCGGGATAAAATTGAAAATTTTGGGCCTGGCCAGCCAACTCTCGCAGCAGGGACTGGTTTTCACTTGTAGAGGCGAATTCCAGCAAGCCCGCGGCAAGACTCGACATGGAATCGACTACACCTTCCAGCTTGTCGAGATCCACCAGCGACCAAGCGCAAGGCGTATGGCCTGCCACCATTCCCTGGTGGTGGTCATCCACAAGAAATGTGGCGACATCCTCTGCTGATGCCTGGGGATGATCGCGCAGATATGCAACAGGAAAGGTGCTGGATACGTAGGAGAGGGATTCCGCTCCTACATGGAAACGTGCATGACCCGCCATGGCGTACGTATTCTCCACCATTTGCCCCAGGCAGGTCATGGATTCCACTACATCCACTTGCTGTTCTGCTTCGCGCGCCAGATGAGCGATGACCTGGCCCTGCTCGTCAGGATCCAGGGAGTCGGCGCTGGTTTGGTCATAGAGCATGTTGTGGATAAGCCGCGTGCCTGTCGAAGGCGAACCTGGCTCCACCGAACCCCCTCCGTGGTTATGGAAAGAGACAAAATAGTGGCGCGCCGCATAGCGGGGCAGTAGCCAGTCGATGCAATCTCGGTAGGTTTGCGCATCGCCCATGTTCACCTCGCCATCCGGCGCCGTGGGGATGGTAAATTTCTCTCTGCTCAGATTGCTTCCGCCGAGGCGGTAGTAGCGAGAGTCTCCCACCTGAAATCCGTCATACAGAACCAGGACGTGGATAGACTCGCTAGAACCACCTTGGGCTTCCAGACCTTCTATGTTGAACCAATAATCGTAACCATAGTCTCCGTCGGAGGAAATGAAATAGATCAGGGTCCAGTCGGCAGGCTCCCCTGTAGTTCGGGCTTGCACCTCATCCGAGGGTTCTGACTCTTGGCTGTCCAGAAGGGCCACAATTGCATAGGTGTATGTCTTGCCCGGCAAGACATGCATGTCTTCAAAGGATTTGCTGCCCGGAGTGCTCTCCGGCAAGATCCGAAACTCATCCTCGGATTCAGATCGACGCAAGACGCGGAAATTCGCGGCCTCCGCATGTTGCCAAACCAGGCGGATACTGGTCTCCAAGGACTCCGCTCTTAGATCGAAAGGTGGACTCACGGTTTTGGTTTTTTCAACGCAGGTGCCGTTGTCGCAGATCTGATCGGTCGCGCAGGAGGAAACGCAGGTGCTGTCCCTGCAAACCATGCACTGGTCGGCATCACAAGACGGATCGCAGGTGGGGTTGCTTTCATCATCCCCGCAACCTATCGGGCCAAAGATGACCACCAAGATAAACAGCAGGATCCAATAACACGTACGCGCAGGCAAACGCCTCATCGACTTCCTCCTTGGTTGTATTGCTGAAGCTAAGGCATGTAAGGTGTGTGGTCAAGGGGGGCAGACCGAGTCAGGTAGCCTGGGGAAGATGTGTCATAGCTTGCCGGGGAGGAAAGGGCTGGCGTATGATGGCGACGTCATGAGCGACATAGACGCCACACCCGCCGAGCCGAGTTTCATCAAGACCTATTTGCGCCTGCTGTCCGCGGTGCGACCCTATATGGGCCAGCTGGCCTTGGCCATCCTTTGCATGATCGTTTTGGCCGGCACCACCGGCATTTATGCCTATCTGGTTGGGCCCCTTCTGAAGTTGTTGGCATCCGGTGGAATGGCTGGCGGAGAAGATATCGTCCAGTTTATTCCCAGCCTGGAGCCGGCGGGTTTGTCGCGCGAGAAGCTCTTCATGGTCGTTCCGATTCTCATATTGGTCGTGGCCGCCATCAAGGGGATTAGTTATTTCGGGCAATTTTTTCTCATGGGTCGGGTGGGTCAGAAGGTCGTGGCTGACCTGCGGGAAGAGATGTTTCGGCGGCTGACCACTTTGAGTCCAAGCTATTTTGATCGCAGCGCCACCGGGCAGATCATCAGCCGTTTCACGAACGATGTCTATGCGGTGGAGCAGGCAGTGACCTATGCCGTGGCTGCTTATCTGCGAGACAGCATGCAGGTGCTGGTCCTGACTGTCTTGGCCTTCATATTGGATTGGCGTTTGGCGATTATTGCTTTTGTGGTGATGCCGGTGGCTGTTTTTCCCATCGTGCATTTTGGCAAGCGCTTGAAAAGAGTCAGCACCGACAGCCAAGTCTCCCTCGGTGCCTTGGCTGATCGCTTGCATGAGGGCATCAAGGGCATGCGCATCGTGCAGGTTTTCGGCGCTGAATCCCATGAACGGTCTCGTTTTGGACGGGAGAACCGTCGCTATTTGGGTATCATGCTGCGTTCCTTCGCGGTGCGGGCGTTGCAGTCACCCATCATGGAGTTCTTGGGGGCGGCTGGTTTGGCCGCCACCATCTGGTATGCCGGCAGCCGAGTCATGGAGGGCAGCCTGGACCCCGGGCATTTCATCTCCTTTTTTGCCGCTGTGATGATGCTTTACAACCCCATCAAGAGCCTGGGCAGGATAGGAGGCATCACGGCCGCCGGTGTGGCCGGTGCCGAGCGAGTTTTCGAGTTGCTCGACGAGCGATCCGCCATTGAAGAATCCGCCGAAGCGAAGACGAAGGAGGGTTTCTCTCGCTCCATTCGTTTCGAAGGCGTGGGTTTCCATTATACCGCGGCGGAAGGTCAGGAAGTGCTTTGCGGCATTGATTTTGAGGCCGAGCGGGGGCAAGTGGTGGCCATTGTGGGCCCCAGCGGCGCGGGCAAGTCAACCCTGGTGAACTTGATTCCGCGGTTTTTCGATCCCACGGCGGGCAGGGTACTTATCGATGGCCTGGACCTGCGCGACTTGACCTTGGCCAGTCTTCGCGCCCAGGTGGCTTTGGTGACCCAGGAGACCATTTTGTTCAACGACACGGTGGCCGCCAATATGGGTTACGGGCAGGAAGAAGTGGGCGAGGACCGTCTGCGCGAGGTGGCCCGACAAGCCCATGCCCTGGATTTCATCGAGGCCTTGCCGGAGGGTTTTGCGACAGCCATAGGGGAAGGGGGCATCCGCTTGTCCGGGGGGCAGAGGCAACGCATCGCCATCGCACGGGCTTTGATGAAGAATGCGCCTATCCTGTTGCTGGACGAGGCCACCTCTTCTTTGGATACGGAAAGCGAGCGTGAGGTGCAGCATGCGCTTGAAGCCTTGATGCGCAATCGAACCACCCTGGTTGTCGCCCATCGGCTCTCAACCATTTATCGAGCCGACAGGATCCTGGTTTTGGATGCCGGTCGCATCGTCGAATCAGGTGACCACGAGAGCTTGCTGGCGGCAGGTGGTTTGTATCGCAGGCTTTTCGATATGCAATTCGATGTCGATGGTCACAGAGGGGGGGGCCATGAAGCAGGGTGACGGGCAAGGGTTGGTCGAGCCCATCGTCAACCGCTATCGCCGAAGGAAAAAGAAAGGGTCTGCCTTCTGGTTGTCTTTGGCGGGCATCGTCTTTCTGTTTGTCCTGGTGGTGGTCTTGCGTCTTTGGATGCTGACCGGTTTTCCTTGGGTCAGGGTGTCCATTGTTGAGCGGGACGACAATTTGGTTTGCTTGCGCGGGGCCATGGGGCTTCTCGCACCGGAGCAAGAAGCGGAGTCATGGTTGAAGGCTGGCATCGACGAAGCCTTTCAGGCCAAGTTGGAATTTCTGGGCATCTTGACCTCCTCGCCCGACACCCTTCGTCCCCAGGCCGCGGATGCGCCTCTTGCCGTGTTGGTGGGTCAGCAGGTCGTCCATGAGGCGGGGCAGGCGGCTTTCTATGGATTGGATTCCACCCTTGGGCAGAAGGACTGGGATTCCCCGTCGGTCTTTCGGGTGGTGCGTCACCTGAAGGGCTGGGGTCTCTTGGATCCCGGGGCTTATCCAGAAAACGAAGGAAGGCAGTGGCAGGGGCGAGAGCCCGACGCGGTTCAACTCTTGCCGGCAGCCCAAGCACCGTCACTCGGTTTTGGGGACACACTGATGGCTAGCTTGGGTGGGTTGTTCGATGCCCGCGCAAAATGGTTGCACCTTGCGCGTCGGCCTACTGCTCAGTTGGTTTCCTGGGACACCATCGCTCGTACTCGTCATACCCTGGGCCTTTGTGGCCAGATCATCGACGACGCCGGAGCCTGGTCGGAACTTGCAGGTCAGCCACTTACCCATTTGCTGGTGCGGAAAGGCTTTGGTCCATACGACAAGCGGGAGGTCTACGAGGCCCTCCGGGCCGGTCACCACTTTTGTGCCTTGCCATCTCTTGGGGACGCGACGGCTTTTCGTTTTCGTTTGGTGAGTAAAGCTTCAGGAGAAGAATTGGCCATGATGGGGGATTCGCTGGTCTTGCCCAAAGAGGGTGGGGCGGAGTTGTTGGTGGATGTGGGTTTGGCGAAAACACCGGTCGGGCTTCGCGTTCACTTGCTGGCGGATGGAGAAGAGGTGGCCGCGGGCGTTGAGAACAAGATGAAGGTTTCGATTGAGCGTGGGGGGGCTTATCGGGTGGAGGTGGGGATTATGGGTGGGGATTTTCCTTGGGGGGAATCAGAGCATATGTGGATCTATTCGAACCCGATTCGGATCGGGGAGAAGCACTAACCCTGTGTCGCTTTGCGACACAGGATAAAAGGTCCTACTGGGGGGATGGGGGTTTTGCTGGTTAAAAAAAATTTAACTTTTTGTTTTTTGAATTAGGACCTCTAAAAGGTAGCCATCGCAGTGATCCAGTAGGTGAACAGCGTGGTTTCTTCTACTCGGAGTCGCTGTCCGGGATCATCGTAGGTGGGGTTGCGGTATTGGTTGAGGATGTCGCTGGAGGTGCATTCCCCGTCGTCGTTTTTGTCGTCGCAGAACTTGGCGCCGGAGATGAAGTGTTCGGTGTTGTGGGCCAGGCTGACGCCTAAGTTCAGGCGAACGAATTCGGCGGCGCGGAAGGTGAAGCCGAGCAAGGCGCCGAATTGAGTGTATTGGCTTTGGGCCTGGAGCTGCAGGTCGAGGCCTTGGGTTTGGTTGTAGTCCGAGGCCAGGAGGAAGTCGCTGACCTCGTTGACCGTGCCCTGGGCGTTCGAGTGACCTTTGCTCTCCACTTCCGAGTAGAAGGTGGTCCAGAGTCTGAGGTCGATGGCGAACTTTTGATGCTTGCGTTTGTTTTCCCAGGGGATGATCTCCAGGCCGGTCAAAAAGCCGCCGGAGTAGGGGAGCACCAGGCCGTTGTCTTTGGCTTGCTTGCCCTGGATGGGGATGGATCCTTGCAGGCCGATGTAGGGATCCATTTTTTTGTAGCGGTGGGAAAAAAGCATGAAAGGGGTCAACACATGGTGGCCCATGCCTACGCCGCCTTCACTGCCGCCTGAAACCTCGTTGGGCTTGTTGAGCTTGCCGGTGGGAATTAAATAGTCCAAGCCGATGACCCAAACGCTCTTGGTGTCGTCTCGCTCGTCATTGAACACGGCCCACATCAAGCCGATTTGCATGTCGCCGATGCCACCACGCTCGGAACTTGGCGAGTTGGTCGGGTCATTCGCATCGGCCAGGGCGTTGGTAAAGCCCGTGGGCGGATTGGTGCGAAAGAGGGTGGAGTTGCTGTCGGCACTCACCCCCGAGACGAAGCTGATTTCTTTCTTCTCTTTGATGACCCAGGGCAGGTTGAGGTAGAGCTCCAGGTCGTGAAACAGGCCGATCTCCACCTCATAATTCATGGTGTAGGTCTGGCTGGAATACCTGAGCTCATTGTAGTCCGGCAAGTGGGATTGCGCCGGATCCGCCCAGAGGGTCCGCCACTCGTGGGTGATCTTTGCCCTGTGCAGGGACGAGCGGAAGGAGACGTTCAAATTAAGGTCGAATTGATCGTCGCCATCCGCTGCATCGATGACTTCAGTCAGTTCCGCTGTATGGGCCACTCCCGAGACGACCATCAGGGCCGTCAGGGTAAGGGCAACCCGCCAAAATCGCATGGAAGGCCTCCAAGTCAAAGTCCAAGGACTTGATTTTCCAATAAAATATCCAAGACGGGTCATGGATGTCAAGTTTATTCCTTTTCGCGCAAGCTGAAGTCCTTCATCTTGTTTTGCAGGCTCTTACGGCTGATGCCCAGATTCTTGGCGGCTCGGGTCACGTTACCCTTGGTGGTAGCCAAAGCCTTGACGATTAGGTCTTTTTCGATTCTAGCCGTGGCCTGTCGGACGATGTCCTTCATGCTCGCGTCTTCGGCCAGGTCGGCCGTGGGTGGATTGGCTTCAGTCCCTTGGCGTAGTTCCTCTGGGAGGTTCTCTGCTTCGATCCGGCTGCCGTCCGCGAAAAGAATGGACCGTTCCACCACATTCTCCAACTCGCGGATGTTGCCGGGCCAGTCGTGGTTGATCAGGCAAAGGCTTGCCTCCGGTGAAATGTCTTCAATTTTGCGTTTGAGTCTCTTGTTGGTTTTGACCAGGAAATGCTTGAGCAGGAGGGGGATGTCCTCTCGTCTTTCTCGCAAGGGGGGAAGTCGAATGGGCACCACGTTCAGCCGGTAGAAAAGGTCTTCCCTGAAGCGACCCGATTCTACTTCCTTGGGTAGATCTCGGTTGGTGGCAGCTATCAGGCGTACGTCCACCTTGATGGTGCGCAGACCCCCGACCCGTTCGAATTCGCTTTCCTGCAAGGCACGGAGGAGTTTGACTTGCATCTCCACGGGGATCTCCGCGATTTCGTCCAGGAACAAGGTGCCTCCGTGGGCCAGCTCAAAGCGGCCTGGCTTGGTGGCTACGGCACCGGTGAACGATCCTTTCTCATGGCCGAAGAGCTCGCTCTCGACCAACTCGCGGGGGATGGCTGCGCAGTTGATCTTGATAAAGGGCCGCTTGGCGCGGGACGACTTGTGGTGCAGAGCGGCTGCCACCAGCTCTTTTCCCGTGCCGCTTTCACCCGTGATGAGCACCGACGAAGGCGTGTCCGCCACCTTGTCGATGATTTCGTAAATGTGATGCATCTTTTGAGTCTGGCCGATGATGCGGTGGCCCTCGTTTTCTGGGTTCTCGACTCGAGCGTCTTGCTGGGAAAGGGACTCGGTTTTGACGGCCTTGGCGATGGTCTGAATCAAGTTGGCCTGCTCGAAGGGCTTCGTGATGTAGTCCAGCGCTCCGTTTTTCAGGGCTTCCACCGCGTTGTCGATGCTGCCATGGGCCGTGATGATGATGACCGGGACCTGGGCGTGGTGCTCTTTTACATATTGCAAGACAGCCAGTCCGTCCCGCTTGGGCATCTTCAGGTCGGTCACAACCACCTGTACCGTTCCCGAGGACAGAAGCTCGATGGCTTCTTCTCCATCGCTGGCGGTCAATACCTCGTAGCCTTCTCGTCTCAATGTAGCGGAGAGCACCTTGCGGATGTTTTGTTCGTCGTCCGCCACCAGAATTCGTGCGCTCATCAAGTTTCTCCCGCCTGCTCACTACCATGCGCTTCGGCAACCGGCAAGCCGGTCTCCGCCATGGGGAGCTCGATGATGAAGGTGGCCCCTTCTCCCGATCGGGAGCGCAGTCGCAACTCGCCGCCTTGCTGTTGCACGATGCGCTGGGAGATGGCCAGGCCCAGGCCGGTGCCCCGCGCCTTGGTGGTGAAGAAGGGAAGGAAGACTTTGCGGGCGGCTTCATCGTCCAGGCCGGGTCCCGTGTCCTTTACTTCGATCACGACGTGCTTGCCGGACGTCTGGAACCCGGTGCTGTGTCGGCTGTGTGTGCTGACTTGCAAGCTGCCGCCTTCGGGCATGGCTTCGACTGCATTGCGCAATAGGTTGAGTAGTACTTGGGTCAGGAGTTCATCGTTGGCTTGGGCGGCTTGCAGCTCTTGCTCTAAGACGGTCTCTACCTGGATGCCGGCTTGTTCGCATTCCGTCTCGATCAGACGCAGGCTTTGGTTGACGACCCGGTTGACCTGGGTGGGGGTCAGGGTAACCTGGAAGGGGCGGGCATAGTCCAAGAACTGGTTGACGACCCGGTTGAGTCGGTCCACTTCCTCGATGATGATTTGTAAAAACTCCGCGGCGTCATCATCGGGGGGCGAAGCATCGCCGGGTCGGCCGGTGGGCTCCAAGTATTGGGCGGCTCCTTTGATGGCGCCCAAGGGGTTGCGTATCTCGTGCGCCAGGCCGGCGGCCATTTCGCCCAGCACGGCAAGCCGGTCCCGTTCGCGGACCTTTTCGAAGAGGCGAGAATTCTCGATGTTGATGGCGGCTTGTTCTCCGACCGCCATCAAAAGCGCGATATCGTCGGCTGAGTAGCTTTCAATGGCGCTTTCGTCATGCAAGCACCAAAGGCCTAATATTTCGTCTTGTCCCAACAAGGGAATGCAGATGCCCGCTTGGAGCGCCTGCAGGGTGTCTAGGATCTGTCGAGCCCGCCGCGCCTTCGGGCTGGGCTCCGAATTGATCGGGGCACCTTCTTCGGCCAATTGTCTTTCTAGAGTTTCAGACAGGACCACCGTGGGTTTGCGCTTCATCCCTTCGAAAAATGATCGGTGGGAGGCCAAGTCAAGGTGGTCGATGGGTGGGGCTCCTCGATGGTCAACCAGGCGATAGGAGGCGCCGCCTGGCTCAACCAGGTAGAGGCTGGTGTGGCTGATGCGAAGAGAGTCGTAGGGCGAATCCAATAGCACTTTGGTCATGCGATCCAGTGAGATGATGTTGGCGATTTCCCGGCGCAACTCTTCCAATTTGCGCCTCATCTCGAAACGTTCCCTGAAGAAGAGGCGGCCGGCACTGCCCTCCAGTTTGTCCCGCAAAGGTTCGAATAGAATCATGATGACGATGGAGGCCACAAACGTATGGAAAAGAGATACCTCGGGGGAGGCACCGGCCAAGATCACCAGCAGGCCGAAGACCGTGGCCAGCAGCAAGGCCACCCCGGTCAACACCAGGGTTCGACCCAGGAGTTCCTGCATGTCCAGCAAGCGGTGCTTGAGCAAACTTTGACTGACAAAGTAGAGATAAAAGGCGCTGACAAGATCTCCCCAGGTGCGCAGGAAACCCAAGGGACCGGGCAGCATGCCCAGCAAGACGAAACTGACCGCCAAGAGATGCAAGACCAGAAGATAGCGCAGCCGGGTGCGCTCCCTTCGAGATTCCAACTCCTGGAGCCGTCCCCACACAAGCCACGCGCAGAGATAGAGCCCGGCAAAGGCATAGGCGATGACCACGCTTGTGCTGACCAGCGAGTATGTGGCTTGGGGGGTGTAGGCGTCTACGGCTTCCAGTGGAGGGCTCCATGGGCTTATCAAAAAGACCAGCAGGAGGGCGGAGCTGACATAGGTGCCCCGCAAGTAGCGGTTTGCCATCAAGGGCTCTCGCCAGAGGAATCGGCCGAAGAACAGCAGGGCGGTGACCGGCAAGAGGGATGCTGAGATGAGGTCGGTGCGGGCCCAAAGCGGATCGCCTGACAGGTCCCCAAGGAATGCGCTGATGAAGTGGATGAAGAGATTGGCGGAGAATGCCGTGAACAAGGCTGTCACCACCCCGCGTCGGGTTCTGAGCAGGACCGACAGGACCACGGCCACCGAGACAATGGCAGCCAAGAGTCCACTTTGAGCGCCGATGGTCACGTCCAAGGTTTTACACCGGCCTCAAGGCTTTGAACAAGGTGAATTACTTGACCAAAGTCAGAAAGCAAAATAATCTTAGCTAGTTCCGAGGTGTCCAGGTGAGCAAACGAGACCGACTTCGACAACTTCCATCCGTGGATACGGTTCTGAACCGACCGGACGTGCAAGCCCTCATGCAGGGTTGGACTCGCGCTTTGGTTACGGAAGGTGTGCGGCGGGCGATAGCGTCCCGGCGTCAGGCCTTGCTCGCGGGTGAGGATTCGAACGCGGAACTCTGCGGAGAGGATGTGCGGCGGGCCCTGGATGCCTACCTCAGGCCTCATTTGCAGACCGTGCTCAACGCCACCGGGGTGGTCTTGCACACCAATCTGGGCCGGGCTCCCCTGTCAAAGGTTGCCCTCGACCATTTGCTCAAGATTGCGGGATCTTACAATAACCTTGAGTTCGATCTTGACTCCGGCCATCGAGGCTCTCGAGCCGACGTGATGCGCGGTATTCTGATGGAGCGCTGCGGCGCGGAAGACGCCCTGGTGGTCAACAACAACGCTGGCGCCGTCTATTTGGGACTCAGGGCTTTGGCCGCGGGCCGGGAGGTCCTGGTCAGCCGTGGCGAATTGGTGGAAATTGGCGGTTCTTTTCGGATTCCGGATGTCATGTCGGCTTCGGGGGCCAAGCTGGTGGAGGTGGGTACGACCAACAAGACCCATCTGCGCGATTACGAGCAGGCCATTGGCCCTGAAGCGGCTTTGTTGCTGAAGGTGCATCGATCCAATTTCGAATTGGTGGGTTTCACCCAAGAGGTGGCCTTGGCCGAGTTGGTCCAACTCGGGCACGAGCAGGGGCTGCCGGTCATGGTAGACATGGGCACCGGTACTTTGCTGGAAAATTGGCCCGCCCCCTTGGACCAGATTCCGGTGGTGCAACAAGTGCTGGCCAGCGGAGTGGACGTGGCTTGCTTCAGTGGCGACAAGGTCTTGGGCGGGCCGCAATGCGGCATCCTGGTGGGCAAGCGACGCTGGATTCAGCGACTGGCCTCCGATCCCATGGCGCGGGCCTTGCGGGTGGGCAAGTTGACCTTGGCCGCATTGGAAACTTGCCTTTCGGCCTACCGGGGTGGGCTCGAAAGCGCCAAGGAACTGCCGGTGGTCCATATGCTGTTGTTGAGTGAGCCAGAACTTGCGACCCGGGCAAAAAAATTGGAGGGCTTGCTGCGAGAGGCCTCATTGCCCGTGGCGGGTCTGCGCGAAGTGCAGGGGCAAGTCGGAGGCGGATCTTTGCCGCTCGTCAAGTTGCCTGGTTGGGCGGTGGCCCTGACCTTGCCAGAGAGGCAGGGCTCACAACTGCTCAGAACACTTCGGCTGGGCGATCCAGCCCTGTTGGGTCGGGTGCAGCAGGACGAACTATTGCTTGATGTGCGCACCCTGCGTAAAGGCGAGCTGGTGCTTGCTGTTCGGGCGCTTCGGGCCGCATGGCCCAAAGCCTAGCGCTAGCCTTCGAGCGGAGATGTCAATGAGAGAAGGGATTCAGACAGGATTTGATTTTCCCAACCTGCGCAAGGATGGACCGCGCAGACCTGCCGTCTTGTCGGTGGGCGGTGGCAAGGGTGGCATCGGTAAGACCCTGTTCACCGCCAACCTGAGCATTTGTTTCGCGAAGGCCGGTCTGAAGGTCGTGCTCGTCGATGCGGATCTTGGCGGCTCCAATCTGCACACGGCACTCGGTGTGGATCTCCCCGCGTTATCCATGTCGGATTTCGTGCAACGCCGTGTGGATTCACTGGAAGAGACCATCGTGGATTCGGGCATCGACGGTCTGGGGCTCATCAGTGGCGCTCAGGATTTCCTGGGATCAGCCAACATCAAGTACACACAGAAAATGCGAGTCCTGCGCACCATCCTCAAGTTGGACGCTGATTTGGTCGTCATGGATCTCGGCTCTGGAACTTCCTTTAATATTCTGGACTTTTTTCTGACTTCGGATTTGAACCTTGTGATGATGGTGCCAGAACCCACCTCGCTGGAGAACAGTTATCGTTTCATCAAGGCCGCTTTTTACCGCTTGTTGCGTCATCGGGAAAAGAGTACAGCCTTCCGCAAGGTCATCGATTTGGCCATGGAGGCGCACAATGAGTTTGGCATCAGGACGCCCTATGATTTGATTCGGCATGTGGCCAAAATGGATCCAGAGCGGGGCGATACTTATCAGGCTTGGCTGTTGGACTTCAGGCCCTTGCTGGTCGTCAACCAGGTGCGCTCCAAGCAGGATGCCGAGTTGGGGCCGGCTGTGCGCACGGCCTGCCGAAAGTACTTCGGTATCGACTTGGATTTCGTGGGGCACATCGATTACGACGATGAGGTTTGGCAAGCGGTGCGACGGCGTACGGTGCTGGTGGAAAATCTGCCGGATTCCAACTTCAGCGCCAATGTTTGGAAAATCGCCGGCGAGATAGCCAAGCGATTGCGTGAAGTGGACTCGCCAGGGACTTGGAAAATCTAATGCGGGATTTCAGGGAGCAGAACTACTACGAGCTGTTGGATATTAAGCCCTACGCTTCTCAAAAAGAGGTGGAGGAGGCCTACCAGCGGGCCCGGCGCTATTTCAGCCCGGACTCGGTGGCTACCTACGCTCTTTTCCAGGTGGAAGAACTGCGTTTGTTGCGCAGTCGGATCGAAGAGGCCTTCCGGGTCCTGGGAGATATCGAGAAGCGGCGTCAATACGACGAGGAGGCGAGTCATTTTGGAGATGGTCAGACCCAGGAACCGAAAAAGCCCAAGCAGTTGACCCTGTCCGAAGAGGCGGACATTGAGAAAGAAGAATCCCTGCCGGAAAAAGAGAAAGAAGAACCGGCAACGGAAGAAGAGGAAGAAGAACCGGCGAAGGAAAAAGAGAAAGAAGAACCGGCAACGGAAAAAGAGAAAGAAGAACCGGCAACGGAAGAAGAAGAAGAAGAACCGGCGAAGGAAAAAGAGAAAGAAGGACCGGCAACG
>JAFCZJ010000128.1 GCA_019314375.1 Deltaproteobacteria bacterium
ATCTCCTTGGGCATTGATCATCCCTGGGCACCCTGGCTCGCCGTGGCCGACTGGATCGTGTTGGGTCTGTTCTCCATCGAAATTTCCGTGCGCATCCTGAGTTTCCAACCCCCCTCGGTGGATTTCTTCCAGCGCTCGATTGTCGGTCGCCTGCGTGCCCACCTGACCGGTCGCTTGCTCTTTTGTTTGCGGCCCATGAATCTTATCGATTTGCTCACGGTCTTGGCTTTGGTGCCGGCCTTGAGGGGCTTGCGGGCTCTTCGTCTCTTGCGTTTGCTTCGCACGATCGAGGTTTTTCGTTATTCCAATCCCTTCCAGGGAATCGCCCGGGCTTTTCAGGAAAATCGCCTGCTTTACACTTTTGCGTTCAGCCTGGTGGGCGCGGCCACTCTCTTAGGCGGCGTGAGCATTTTTCTGATCGAGCGGGGTGGCCCGGGCGGTATACAGCATCTGTCCGATGGTTTCTGGTGGGCCTTGGTGACTTTGACCACCGTGGGTTATGGCGACATCACGCCAGTGATGCCCATGGGCAGGATCGTGGGCGCCTTCATGATGGTGGCCGGCATGTTCACCCTGGCTCTGTTTGCAGGCATCGTAGGCCGTACTCTCCTGTTGACGGTGCTGTCCATACGCGAGGAGCAGGTTCGCATGAGCAACCCCGTAATTTTTGCCGACGGGGAGCGACCGCAGTCCATCCCCAACGAGTTCACCTGGGTCGAGGGCGACCCCACCAAGGAGAGCGAGCTGGACAAGGTGCGATTGTCCCACGCCGCCGCCGCCATCATCGTGGGCAGTCGCTCGGCCGTACCCCAGCAGGCCGACGCGGTAACGATTCTGACGGCATTCACCATTCGCGCGTATTTGGCCAAACAGCGCAAGAACGAGCGGCGCGCAAGGCCCTTGTACCTAGTGGCTGAGATCTTGGACTCGGAGAATGTGGCCCATGCCAAGGCAGCCGGTGCCGATGAAGTCATCGAATCCACGCGATTGGGATTTTCCATGCTGGCCCATGCGATCAGCATGCACGGCAGCGCGACGGTCATGAGTCAGGTTTTGACCGCTGGCGCGCAAAGCGTCTACGTCGGCAGCTTGCCGGAGGGAATCCAGGCGGGTCAGAGTTTTGCCGCCTTGCGCAAATCAATCAAGGACAAGACCGGTGCCTTGCTTATCGGCGTTCGAGAAGAACACGCCGATTCCCATTTGTTGAACCCCGCCGAAGACTTTCTGATCACCGCCGAGCATCTGCTTATCTATTTTTGCGACAAGGCCAGTCTGCCACCTGCTTGAGACCATTGGGCTTTGCTGAAAGGTCGTTTGGGACGGTTTACAAGAAGGTCCCAATGTGCGAAAAACGGCCCGTTCACTCAAGGTGGGTCGACACAAGACTCGCCTGCCTGGGTGGCGGGAGGCAGACATGGAAAAAACCATCGCCAAGCGCATTTTGCGTCGATTCAGCGAAAAGCTGGAAGATTCCCTCGAACTGGACGTGGCCATCGTGGGTGCCGGTCCCTCTGGGCTGATCTGCGCCTGGGACCTGGCCCGGGCCGGTAAGAAAGTGGCCATTTTCGAGCGCACCTTGAAGCCCGGTGGCGGCATCTGGGGCGGTGCCATGCTTTTCAACGAGATCGTGTTGCAGGAAGAGGCCTTGCATGTGCTTGACGAGGCAGGCATCCGTTACAGTGCCATGGAAGACGGCCTGGTCACCGCCGACAGCGTGGAGGTGGCCTCGGCTCTTATCTATCGCGCGGTTCATGCGGGTGCCCGGATATTCAACGGCGTGACCGTGGAAGATGTGATCTTTAAAGAAGACCGAGTGACCGGCGTGGTCATCAATTGGTCGCCGGTTTTGGACGAGGGTTTGCACGTGGACCCCTTGATGGTGGAGGCTCGCTGTGTCTTAGACGCGGGCGGTCATGATGCTCATCTGACCGAGCGCATCGCGAAGAAGGCCGGCGTCAAGCTGGAGACCGCAACGGGCGGCGTCATCGGGGAGAAGCCCATGTGGGCCGTCAAGGGAGAAGAAGCCACGGTAGAGAACTCGGGCCGCATTCTTCCGGGCCTGTACGTTTCGGGTATGGCGGCCAATGGGGTGCATGGTTCCTTCCGCATGGGACCTATCTTTGGGGGCATGTTTCTGTCGGGTAAGAAAGTCGCGCGGCAGATGCTCGAGGAATTGGGTTGAGTCTCTCGGACGCTTTCGGTTTCTACGGTATTCTGACCGAGCCCCGCGTGGGCCATGAGCGCCTGGCGGCCATCATGGTCGAGCAGGGTGTGGCCTTTGTGCAGCTGCGCATGAAGAATGCTTCCTATGAAGAGGTGCTGGATATGGCGCGGCGCCTGCGTCCCATCATTCGGGGCGACAGCCGCTTCATCATCAACGACGATCCTCGCCTGGCGGTCGAGGTGGGTGCCGACGGCTTGCACCTTGGCCAGGATGACATGCCCTATCTTGAGGCGCGCTCTTTGCTTGGCCCCGACGTCATCATCGGCCTTTCAACCCATAGCCCGGCGCAGACGCGGGCTGCTTGTGCCCTGGACCCGGACTACATCGGCGTGGGCCCGGTTTATGCAACACCCACCAAGCGAATAGCCGATCCGGTGATCGGCCTTCAGGGCCTGAAAGAAATGCTGGCTGAATCCACGGTGCCCACTGTGGCCATCGGCGGCATCGATCACGTCCGGGCCCCGGAAGTGCTGGCGGCAGGCGCCAACAATCTGTGTGCCGTGCGCTGCATCAACCAGGCGGAAGATCCGGCCAGGGCCTTAGAACGTATCCTGCAGCTCATTCAGGATTCTTGATGTCGGACCCTTTTTCCACTTCCATGGATGGTTCCGAATCCGTGCGCGAAGAGGCGCGTTTGCTGGAAGAGGTGCTTGAGGTTCTGCGCAAGGACGGCCGGGCCGGTGCCATCCCGGATTATGATCGTGAGCTCATGCAGATGCGGGATCTCTTGGCCACTGAGCGCCTGGAAGACGACCAGGCCATGTGGCTTGAGCAGATGGACCGGGTGGCTGCCGTGGCGTCGGTTCGGGCGCAGCGAACCGTGACGGTCCCTGATCTCGCCAATCCGTATTTTGCGCATATGCGTTTGCATTTCGACGATGGAAAAGAACGGGATTTCCTGTTGGGGCGCTGCAGCTTCATGCGTGGGGGTGTGCGCATCGTGGATTGGCGCCATGCCCCCATCAGTCGCATTTTTTATCGCTACCAGGAGGGGGAGTTCTTCGTCGAGGAGATCGCCAAGCGAGAGGTGGAAGGGCAGGTGACCTTGAGGCGAGTGGTCACCGTTGTGGACGGCCGACTGGTGCGCGTGGCCGATGCCCGAGGTGCCTTTCTCCGAGAATCGACCGGCTGGCGCGATGTGAGTGACCGAAGCAGCAGTCTGGCCGGGGGCTCGGGGCAGGCTGCTCGACCGGACACCGCTCCTTTGTTGCTGGGTGTGGATGGGGGCTCGGGCCATCGGGAGGATAAGCGATTGCCCGCCATTGCGGCCTTGTTGGACGAGGAACAGTACGCTTTGATGGGTCGAGAAGGACAGCACCTGCTGGTGGTCTCCGGTGGGGCCGGCTCGGGAAAAACCACCGTGGCCTTGCACCGTTTGGCTTATCTGAACCATCAAAATCCCCAGCGCTATCGGGCCAATCGCATGATGGTTTTGGTTTTTGGCAGAGCGCTCGCCCGCTACATCGGCCAAGTGTTGCCGGCCCTCGGGGTGAAGGGCGTTGAAGTGGGCACCTTGAACGCTTGGGCCCAGTCCACGCGCCAGCGACATTTCCCCAGACTTACCACGAACTTGAGCGAATTTACGCCGACTTCGGTGCTTCGATTCAAGACCCATCGCATCATGTTGCCCATGTTGGCCGAGGCGACCCAGGCCGAGCCCGAGGCCGATCCGGTGCGCCTTTTTGATGAGCTGTTTTCGGATTTAAACTGGATGCGCCAAGGGGTGGCGCGGCATGCGCCAGACGCCTTCAGCGAGCTTGAGTTGGTCGAGGTCCATCGCTGGTGTGCCGACCAGCACTTTCGGCGGGCCGACACGGAGCGGGACGAGGACTATCCAGCCTGCTACGACGAAGAAGACGGCATGATTTTGCTCAGGCTTTATCAGTTGCTGAAGGGCAGGCTGCGATATTCGTATCGACGGGGTTTGAGCTACGACCATCTGGTCATCGACGAAGTGCAGGACTTTAGCCCATTGGAAATCCGGGTTTTGCTTGAGTGCGTGCGAGATGAGTCGATGACTTTGGCCGGCGATCCGGCTCAGCGCATCACGGACAACGACTTCGAAGATTGGCCGCAGGTGCTTTCAGCCATCGGCTGCGCTCAGGCAGAGGTGGCCGATTTGAAGGTGAGCTATCGTTCGACCCGACCCATCACTGAGCTGGCCCGGGCGGTCTTGGGGCCTCTGGCACCGGAGGAACCCTCCGTGGCACCCCGAGAAGGAGCGCCCGTGGAGCTTTTGCGTTTCGGCTCCATTGGGGCGGGCATGACTTTTGTGGCCGACGCCCTGGTGGAATTGATGCAGCGCGAGCCCCTGGCTTCGGTGGCTGTGCTTTGCCCGACGCCTGAGGATGCGGACGAGGCCTTCGATGCCCTGCGTCGGGCTGAAACCACCTGGCTTTCGCGCGTCGCGGATCAGGATTTTTCATTCGGCCCCGGCGTCGAGGTGACCGATGTGGCGCAGACCAAAGGTTTGGAGTTTGACTACGTGGTGCTCCTGGGGGTGGACGCGAAGCGTTATCCGAAGACCTCGACGGCTCGGCATCTCTTGCATGTGGGATTAACCCGGGCCATCCATCAGGCTTGGCTGATTACTTGGCAGCGGTCTTCCGCTTTGCTGCCCGATAAGCTCAAGGCTCGCCTGAGCGGTTGAGGAGAGAGCGTGACGAGTCGTTGGCTGCGCGGCCTGAATCCGGAACAGCGAGAGGCGGTGAAGACCGTGGACGGGCCTCTGCTGGTTTTGGCCGGTGCGGGCAGCGGTAAGACTCGGGTCATCACCCATCGCATCGCGTACATGATCGAGCAAGGCGTACCGGCCGAGCAGATTTTGGCTTTGACTTTCACCAACAAGGCCGCCGCCGAAATGCGCGAGAGGCTCAAGGCCATGGTGGGCAGGGTGGTGGAGAAAGTCACCTTGCGTACTTTTCACGCCCTGGGTTTGTACATGCTGCGGGAAGAAGCCGCCCATCGGCGCCGAGCCGGTCGTTTCGTCATTTTTGATCAAGGTGATCAGATGGCTTGTCTGCGGGAGATCGCGGGCCGGCTGCGCATGGATCGCAGTTTTGATTTGGGTGCGGTGGCCAGCCGCATCAGCGCATACAAGAATGCGTTCATATCGCCGGAGGCGATGGAGGCATCGGACGACCCTTATGAACAAGCCACCCAGGCCTTCTATCCTGCATATTTGGAGATGCTCGAAGCCCAGGCGGCTGTGGATTTCGACGATCTGGTCTGCAAACCTACGCAGATGATGGAGCGCTCCAAGGCCTGCAGGAGCCGCTGGTCGGATCGCTTTCAGCGTGTGTTGGTCGACGAGTATCAGGATACCAACTCGGCCCAGTTGCGCATGCTGCGGGCCATCGCAGGCGAGCACATGAATTTATGTGTGGTGGGCGATGATGATCAGTCCATCTATGGCTGGCGGGGTGCCGAGGTGAAAAATATTCTGCAGTTCGCCACTGATTTTCCCGGCGGCCGCACCGCAGCGTTTTTCTTCAGCGCAACTACCGTTCGGTGGCCAAGGTGCTGGACCTGGCCAACGCGGTCATCGAGGCCAACCCTGATCGGCATCCCAAGAGCCTGTTAGCCACCCGGGAACAAGGGCCCACAGTCCGCCTGGTGGTCAGTGAGGACGGCGAGAAGGAAGCGGCCTGGGTGGGTGATTTGATTCGAGATCGGGTGGATGCCGGCGACTGCCGGCTCGATGGGGTCGCCATTCTCTATCGCTCCAACAAGTTGGCGCGGGCTTTCGAGGCGGCCCTTCGAGCCCGGGATCTCTCCTATCGGGTTTTGGGTGGGCGTTCATTTTTCGATCGCAAAGAGGTCAAGGACTTGCTGGCCTATTTGCGCCTGGCGATGCATCCCGTCGATTCTTTGAGTTTGCGGCGCATCATCAATGTGCCGGCCCGCGGCATCGGAGCCCAAACCGTGGCCAAGCTTGCTGCCTGGGCCGAACAGAGGAACCTGCCTGTTTCGAAAGCGGTGGAGCAAGCGAGTCAGGTGCTCGGTGAAGGGGATCGGGTGCTGCCGGCGGTGCGGCGCTTCTCCGAGTTGATGGTCGGCCATCGCAAAAGTCTCCGCAAAGGGCCCCTGGTCGGGGCCGTGCGTTCGCTCTTGGACCAGATCGGTCTGCATCAGTCGGTCATCAAATCTTCGAATACAGGGGATGCGGCGGAAAAACGCTGGGCCGGGGTTGAGGATTTTCTCATCGGGCTGGAGGGATATGAAAAAACGGCAACCAAGCCCAGCCTGCGAGAGTACCTGCATCACCTCAGCCTGAACGAGCTGGACGGCGACAAAGACAAGGACGACGAAGGGCGCGGTCTCATTACCCTTTCCAGTCTCCACGGGGCCAAGGGCCTTGAGTTTTCCTTGGTTTTTCTGGTGGGGGCCGAAGAAGGCTATCTTCCGCATGCCAGGGTAATGAATCCCTCGATCAGCGACGTGGATGTTGGGGACCTGGCCGAGGAGCGGCGTCTTTGTTATGTCGGCATCACCCGGGCCAAAGATGAGTTGATCATCACCCGTGCCGCAAACCGGGTGGTGCGCGGCAAGGCCCGCGAGCGGGTCGTTAGCCGTTATCTCGCTGATTTGGATGAGTCCTTGCTCGAGGTCGAGGATCAGACCGCGCCAGTAGACGAAAGTACGGCGATGGAGCACTTGTCGCGCATTCGCGCCATGTTAAGCAAATAGAGGTGTATAAAGTTAGCGACTCAGCAGGGCTTCGATTTTTTCTCGAAGCGCTGTGGTCTCTTTTGGATCGTCGATGACGGCGTCGGGCTGTACGATTTCTTCGATGTCCTTGGGCACGGACAAGAGCAGGATGGGGACCGATTCGGTGCGTTCGTGGCCGCGGATGCTCTCCACCAATTCCTGGCAGTGGTCTTGGGCCGTCCAATGATCGAGCACCAGCAGGTCGGGTGGCTTGGCACCCATGCTGATAAGCGCTTTGGCGCAGCTGTCCGAGAAGTCGCAGCGCCAAGGGCCATCTTGCAAGGCCTCGATCAGGATGCGGTGTCGATTTTCGTCTCGCGCAACGACCATGAGGTTTGCTCCCTTGCCCAGGGCCTCCGCTTCTATCCCATTGTCGCGCATGAAGCCGATGACTTGCTCTCGGGTCACTCGCCATCGCCCGGTTACCGGGTTTTGCTCGGCATGTAGACGTCCATTGGCCAAATAGGCCCTGATCGTGCGGGGGGGGATGCCCAAGAGGCGCGCTACCTGTCCGCTGGTGAAGTTATTTTGCATCATGACCCATGTTCCCCTTGGCTTCCCATTCCATCATTTGGCGACGTTTTTCAAGCACTTCCGGATAGCGATCCAAGTGGGCCAAAATCTTCAACTTGCGCTCGACGATGTGTTTGTCCGGTGCGCTTGCGCGTTGTTTCAGATAGGTCTTGAAGGCAGCCTCGGCCTGTGCTGGGCTGCTTTGGGTGTCCGGTTCCTCGATCAGGCGTCGCAGGTGTTTTTCGTAGAGGCTTTCGGCTAAGACGATCCAGGCGTTTGGATAGTTGTTCTGGATGTCTGTTGCTTTCTGCAATGGAGCGATGGCTTTATCATAGCGCTTGAGCATCCAAAGGATTCGGCCTTGTTGATAGTGGGCATCGGCACGAGATGGATCGAGCAAGGCGACTCGGGTGAAGGCTTCCAGGGCTTCGTCGAAACGATGTCGCTCGGCAAGGCAAATGCCCTGGTGGAAATTGGCCTGTGTGTGCCTGGGCTGAATCTCCAGGGCTTCGGCCAGAATTTTCAGCGCAGTGTCATACTTTCCTTGGTTCATCAGATCCACGGCTTCGTCGTTCAGGCGATTGGCCCGGGTCATGTAGCGATAGGTCAACTGGCCAGCCACCAGGCCCAACAGGAAAACGAGGAGCACCAAGCCCAGCTTGATTTTTCCGCTTTGGTCATGCCGAATATTCATGAGTTGAAGATTCATAAATCATTCTCCTGAGCCAATCGGGCCAAGATCAGCTTGGCGTGCTTGACCGATCGCTTCTGCCAGTTCCAGACCAGGGCCTTTTGTTCTTCCGCGCTTAAGTCACCGTGTCGGCCCAGCAAGCGTTCACGTTGCCGCGTGGCGATGGCCAGGGTGATGGCGGCAGCCACCGAGATATTGAAACTTTCGGAAAAGCCATGCATGGGGATGTGAAAGGTGCCGTTGGCCGCCTCCCTGAGCTTGGCCGAAGCACCTCGATGCTCGTTGCCGAAGACCAAGGCCAGCCGGTTTTTGAAAGGGACCTGATCGACCGAGATGCTGTCCTTGCTCGCGTCGGCCACCCAAAGCTCGTGCTTGGAGGCTCGCAGGGTGTTGATAGCCTTCTCCGGATCGACATGCCGATGGATGTCGAGCCACTTCTCGCAGCCTTGGGAGATTTTGGATCGGACACGGAAACGGGCCTGGGACTCGATGACATGCAAATCCAGCAAGCCGAAAGCGTCGCAGGAGCGCACCACCGCCGAGAGGTTGTGGGGATCGTGTACTCCGTCGAGCAGGACCGTCAGGCCTCGGGTGCGGTACGCAGCCACTTCGCGTAGACGTTCTGAACGTCCTTCGAGCATAAAGGGCTCAAGGAGGGTTTGTTCGGGCTCATGTGCCGCCATGCATGAAACCTTGCCAGCCTAGCGAAAGGAGGTCAAGGGTGCTTTGACGCTATCTTCTACTTGGACAGAAATGCCTTGATCCTTCGGGATGCGGGACTATATATCCTGTATTGGAACTTTATGGATTCGAATGACGCCCCCCTGGGGCGAAAGGAGGGCCTTATGGATATCAGGATCGATCAGGTCGACCCCGCCAATCGCAAACCCATCGAGAAAGATCCCGTCAAATTGGGTTTTGGTCGGACGTTTAGCGACCACATGTTTGAAATGAACTACAACCCGGATCAAGGCTGGCATGATCCCCGCATCGTGCCGTACCACACTTTGGCGCTGGACCCGGCTACCATGGTGCTGCACTACGGGCAGGAAGCCTTTGAGGGGATGAAAGCTTACCACGGATCTGACGGGGGGGTTTATTTGTTCCGCTACAAGGACAACCTGGCCCGTTTGAATCGATCTTGTCGGCGGCTGGTCATGCCGGAGCTGCCGGAAGATTTGGTGCAGGAAGCTCTCAAAAAGCTGGTCCTGCTGGAGAAAGCCTGGATTCCCGAAAGCCCAGGCTGTGCGATGTACATTCGACCCAACATCATCGCCACCGACCCCTTCCTGGGCGTTCGGCCGTCGAACAATTACCTGTTTTATATCATCGTCGGCCCGGTGGGCGCTTACTATGCGGAAGGCTTCAACCCCGTCAGCATTTTTGTGTCCGACGAGTATGTGCGGGCCGTACGAGGGGGTGTGGGGGACGCCAAAACGGCGGGCAACTACGCGGCAAGCTTATTGGCCCAGAAGGAAGCCCAAGACAAGGGCTTCACTCAGGTGCTTTGGCTTGACGCCATCGAACGGAAGTACATCGAAGAAGTGGGCACCATGAACATCTTTTTCAAGATGGGCGACGAGGTGATCACCAGTCCCTTGACCGGTACCATTTTGCCGGGCGTGACTCGAGATTCCGTCATCCAGATGCTGAAGAAGTGGGGCCTGACGGTCAAGGAGCAGCAGCTGAGCATCGATGAGGCCATCGCGGGGATCAAGGATGGAACCTGCACGGAGATCTTCGGCTCGGGCACGGCCGCCATCATCTCACCGGTCAAGTCCATCCATTACAAGGGCTCGGACTATCAGGTAGGCGACGGCACGACCGGTGCCCTGTCGCAGAGACTCTACGACACCATTTGGAACATGCAGATTGGCCAAGAGCCCGATCCCTTCGGTTGGGTCGAACGTATCGACACCTAAGGGTCCACTCGCACCAGGATGCCCGTGATGTTGTCTTTGCCGCCTCTGTCCAAGGCGAGCTTGATGAGTCGTTGCATGGATCCGTCTAAGTCCGCTGAATTCACAAGACGGCTCACGTCGTCTCCCTTGAAGTAACCATGCATGCCGTCGGAGCATAGCAGGAAGATATCCCCCGTTTCGTGGCGCAACATGCGGGTCTCGACTTCCACATAGTCTTTGGAACCCACGGCCCTAAGCAGCACGTTGGAGTACTTGGATTTGCTTGCCTGCTCGGCTGTCATCTTGCCCGAGGCCACCATGGCCGCCACGTAGGTGTGGTCCTGCGTCACCAGGGCGGTTCGGTTGCCACGTAACATGTAGATCCGGCTGTCTCCCACATGGGCGATGAAAGTTGCGGCCGGCCGAAGCAACATGGCCGACATGGTGGTGCCCATTCCCTTGCGGCTTGGATCGATCTCGCTCATGCCGAAGACCTGATAGGCGGCCAGTCGAATGGACTGCTCCATGACCCGTCTCAGGGCGTCGGCGTTCTCATTGTTCGGATCGGCTTCGAAGTCGTTGAAAACGTGAATCTGAGCCAAGAGGGTGTCTCGCACCGTCTCCACCGCTTCGGCGCTGGCTACCTCGCCCGCCGCGTGACCGCCCATACCGTCGGCCACGGCGTATAGACCCAACTCCTCGTCGACCAGGTAGGCATCTTCGTTGTGTTCGCGGCGCAAACCAACGTCGGTTTGCGCAAAGGATGTAGTCTTCATCGGCCCTCCGAAGGTTTGGATTCTCGCGGAGGCAAGAACGCATGTCAAGGACCGATCATGTGTTACATGAGAGTGTATAAGTGGCACAGGGATTGATTCAAGAAGCGACATGCTGTAAGTCTCTTTCGATTCCTATTCACTGGAGGTTGTGCATATGCGAAGTCTCGCTCTGAGGCTTTTTTTTGGGGGGCTCATCCTGGGCCTATTGGTACCGGCTTGCACTCCGGCAAAGAAGGTCAAACCCGATCAGGCCATCAAGCTCGCTCAGTCCGCCAAACCCCTGACGCCAATCCAGCAGGCCCGGCGCATCAAAGTCATGCTGGAGGAGAAAGATCGCTTGTTGGCGGATGAGCCCTCGGCCCACCGTTATGTTAAGCAGAAACTCACGGGGCTTTTGGGTAGGCGCTTAATGGAGTTTGGGTTCGATGAGGCCCGGGCCGCCTTGCTTGCCAGCAAGGCTGAATTTGTCGGGGTCGCGGCGCGTGGACACCAGGAAAAAATCAAAACGGATACCGGCATCGAGGAAAAAGTGATTTGGGATGTGGGTGGGAAGTTGCGCGTCGATTTGGACGATGAGCAAATCGCGGGCCTGGCGAAGAGGCTCGATGGATTGGCCCTGGATAGCTTGAGCGCCGTCGAGCAAATGGTTGGCTACCTCAAGGTTTTCGCGGCCTTGTCGCCTGACAGGGTGATCTTGGCGCGCTTGCGTTTGCGGGTGGCGGACCGTTGGGCCGGGTTGCTTGGACCCACGACCAAGGCGGTACTTGACCGACCTGTATTGCCCTTGGTCGATACCATGGCGGCCTTGAAGGACGTGGCCGGACGCATGCGGGCTTTTCATCAATCATTTCCGGATCATGCCGCCCATACGCGTTTGGAGAAACAGTTCATCCTGGCGGCTTTGCGGGCGATTGTGGCTGTCGGCATTCAAGCAGACAAGCAGGAGGTACTGGATGCCAGGCTAGCTGATTTGAAGGCCATGGCTGGGGACATCATGCCCAAGCTCATGCCTTTCTTGGAGCGCAAAGTGGAATTGGCTTGGCGGGATAGGCTCACCAAGCTGGATGGGGCTGAAAAGTCGTTTGCCAAAGTGCGGGATGACTTTGTTGTCTACCTGCGGCGTTTTCCCAAGAGCGAGTTTTATCCGGAACTCGAAAAGCGCTTCTTGAAAAAGTGGTCGAAGGCCTTGAGCCGACAACGGGTCGCCGACATGGAGGGGCTTTTCGCCATGCTTGGCGAGGCCCGTTTGATGAAAGAACGTTTCGGTCATTTCAAAGGTCTGCCGGGGGTCGATGCCGCGGTGGGTAAGCGCTGCGTGGCGGTGCTGGCCAAGGTGGCTGTGCCCGACTTGCCGACCTGGGCGCGGGTAGAGCGTGTGCTTTCAGCTTGTGAGGCCTATCTGCCTCCGGGCAACAAGACGGTCAACATGCGCGGGCGTCTTAATCGTCTGGGTTCGGCCCTGACCAAGGCCCGAGACGATCTGGCCGAGCGTGAAGCCTTGGGGGATCTGGCTTTTCTTTTCGAGTGGGACGCAGGCGTTCGCGAGCTGGTTTTTGGAAAAGAGCGAAAGCACTTTCCCGGCCAGAATCGTTTTGCCAAGCTATGGGAGGTGGGACGGGATGCAGGGGAGCAATGTCGATGCAGCCTGGACCCGGATTTCCCCTGTCGTCTGTTTGAGGTGAATGGTCCGGCCGGTGGTTTCGAGGTCGTGGTCCGTTTTTACGACGACAAACTCTCTGGGGTGGATCTTTGCCAGCTTTATGCCGGACCCCGCGTGCCGTTGGTTTACCGTTTTTTCTCACGGGCTCATGGCCGGCGTCATTCCAAGCGTGAGGCGGCTATGTTTCAATCCGGCCAGGGAAAGATAAGCGCGTTGCGTTTCGGAAAAAGCGATAAGTTGCAGGTCGTGCTTGAGCGGGCGCAGGACATGGTCACCGTCAAGTATCGGGACACCGAATTGGAGGCGAAGGCTCATCGAGATGGGCTGGCCGCTAAGGCCGAGGCCGGCCAGGTGGGTCGCAGGGCTCGCACAGAGCGGATCGAGCGTGGATGGGAACCGGGGGATTGTGTGCGCTGGGATTGTCGTCCAGCCTGTAGTTTCTTGGGCAATGTTCGCAGCAAGGCCAAGGGGCGCTACGAGGTGGCCATCACCGATTCTTTTGACGATCCGCGCAAGGTGGGAAGGATTATCTGGGTAGAGCAAGAGCGGCTTTACGACTGCGCTAAGTGATCTTGAGCCGACAGTCTGCAAGTGATAGGATTGTTCAAAAGGGGGCGGACTCCGATAATTTAGGAGTGTGCCGTTGATGATTAGAATATTCGTGTTGAGTTGCTTGCTATGCTTGACCGCCCCTTCCTTGGGGGCGGAACTCGCACCCCCCATTCGTCTGACCTTTTGTGGCATGAACGACTTTCATGGGGCACTGGAGGCTCGCCACGCAAGGGTCGTGGGCGGACGGCAAGTGGGGGGCATCGACATCATCGCCGCATACATCCAGGCCCTGCGCCAGGCCAATCCCGGGGGCCTGCTTTTGGCCGATGCAGGGGATCTCTACCAGGGAACACTCCTCTCGGCTGCCAGTGAAGGCGCGGCGGTTGTGGAATTTTATAACGAGCTTGGTTTTGACGCGGTGGCCGTGGGTAACCACGATTTTGATTTCGGCCCCAAGGGTTATCACAGCACCCCCAATACCCCGGATGAAGACGCTCTGGGCGTGTTGAAGGAACGCGTGAAACAAGCACGGTTTCCCTTTCTTGCAGCCAATATCTACGTCCGGGAGACCGGCAAACCCCTGGCCTTGAAAAATCTCAAGTCCTATACCATCGTTGAACGCAAGGGCGTGAAAATCGCATTGGTGGGCTTGACCTCCGAGGACACGCCCCTGACCACCCACCCGGCCAATGTGCGCAGTCTGGAATTCAGGCCCATGTTGAAGGAGCTGCAGCGGGTCTTGCCAGAGGTGCGCAAAGCGGGGGCCACGGTGGTCATTTTGTTGGTGCATGCCGGGGTGGGGGTCCATGAAGAAAGCGGTGACTTGCACGGCCCGGTGGCTGAGCTGGCCCGAGCCTTGAAGCCCGGCGAGGTGGATTTGATTCTGTCGGGACACTGGCATCTGCCGGTGGCGGGTGAGGTCAACGGCATTCCCATTCTTCAGACCTGGTCCAGCGGATTGTCATTTGCCAGGGCTGATCTCTTAGTGGATCCCGAGAGCAAGCGAGTCATGGCCGGTCGGGTCAACCTGCACGACAGCACTTTTTTCTTCCGCGCGGACCGGGATGGCCGCCCCCTGATGTTCGCCGGCCGGACCATCAAGCCGGTCCCTCGATTTGTGCGCAAGCTGCGTCGTTTTCGCAAGAGCATCGCCCATCTTCAGAACATTCGTTTGGGCCGGGCGGAGGCGAATCTGGTCCACAAGCAGGACTTGGATTCGTCGGTGGGCAATCTGGTGACCGACGCCATGCGAGCCTCGGACGATGCCATCGATATGGCCATGTACAACTCAGGCGGTTTGCGAACCAATATTCCCAAGGGCGTCATCACCTTCGGGCGTATCTATGAGGTGGTGCCCTTCGATAACAATTTGGTCAAGGTGTCCCTCTCTGGCGCCCAGGTGCGGGAGGTCTTGGAGCACGGACTCTCCGGTCCATACGGCGTCATGGAGATTTCCGGTTTGAAGGTGGTCTTTGACCCGGATCGGCCTCCGGGCAAGCGATGCTTGTCGATTTTGACCTCGGAGGGCAAGGAAGTCGAGGACCGCAAGGTATACGTGGTGGCGACCAACGAGTTTGTTTTGAACGGAGGCGATGGCTATTTTACTTTTGCTCGAGGCAAGAACATCCAAAACACCTACACATTGATCCGGGAACTGCTGGCGCGCTATATTAAGACAAAGGGCACGGTACATCCTGACACGGGGGGGCGCTATTCGCCCAGAAAGAGCGGTCGGCGTGCGAATCCGACTGAAGCCAAAAAGTAATCGACCTGTTTTGCTGGGTCTGTTGATCCTGGCCCTGGCCTGCGGGAGCAACACAACGCCGGGTCTGGAGGGATCCTACGGATTCGACACCCTGGCCTTTGTCCAGCGTTCGCATCCGGGGTTCTCGGTGAGTTTGCTGGCCCCCGATTTGTTCTTGCCCGGCGGGCGGGCGGTGGTGCTCAAGCCAGCCGCGGCCACGGGAGAGATATTCGAGCTTTCCGGCCTGTCTGAAGGTGATGTCATCGGTCTGGACGTGGCACCGGATGGCGAGCGGATCGTGTTCAGCGCCCGCATGGCTGAATTCGACAGCCATCATTTGCTGGAAATGGATCTCGATTTCGTGCTTTCCGGGGAAACCTGCATCAAGGAAGATGGTGATCTGGGCCTCGCCTGTCGGCAATTGACTTTCGGGCCGGCCGACGATACCCGGCCATTTTATTTGGCCGATGGCCGCGTTGGATTCGTGCGCAGTCATCCCTGGGGGCCTGTGGATTTTCAGGGTCGAGGCCGGGCCCGGGTGCTTCACGCGGTAGAGGCGGACGGCAGCCGAGTGAGCCGGCTGGAATACGGTCCGGGGCATGCTCTCGGCGCCCGGCCCATGCGCGATGGAACCGTGAGCCTTGTTCGGGCCACCCAGACAAATGGTATCCTTCGCTTCGTTCCTTTAAGAATTGACCCGGCGGGTGCCGAAGCCCATTTGATCGCGGGCTCGGACATGCCTTCTTCTGCCCTGGCCCTCAACGCCCAAATTGACGATCAAGGACGAGTACTGGCTGCCTGCATTCCCAGCGCCGGTACCTTCCAGGCGGGGACGCTATGTGCACAAGAAGCCGATGGGAATTTTGTCGCCGCCTTGTCGGGTATTGCTGATGGGGACGGCTGCTCGCCCGATGGCCGACTGCAACATCCCGTACCCCTGGGCGAAGAACGGTACTTGGTCTCTTATGCCAAGACGCCCAACGGATGTCTGACGTCTGAAGACGAGATCCGTGGCCTGCTGCCCGATTTCGGTCTGGCCGTGTTGGACACAGCGCTGGCTGCTCGCTACCCCCTGTTCAGCGATCCGGACAAAGACGAACTCTTCGCCAAACCGGTGAAAGAGCATGCCCTGCTGGACCCGGGGGTGACACCGCCGGCACGCCCAGAAGGCAGTTGCGCAGAAGGTGGCGTGTTGTTGCAAGGTCTGGTGACGAATCCGGAGATTGTTGCGGTTCGTGTGCTCGAAGGCATCAGCGGTGCCGAGGCCCCTTTCTCCATGGAGCTAGGCGGGCGTTCCCAGGGCGCGTATTGCACAGGCCAACAAGGCAGCGTGCAGTTGGCCACGGTGGAAAACGTGGCGTCGGGGCGTGGTTACAAGCTGCGCTCGCCTTCGCAGGTACCTCTGAAGGTGCAAATGTTGGATCGCTACGGCGCCACGCAGAGCCAAGATACGCTGTGGTGGGGCGCCGGAAGTTGCGCGGTGCGAGGAGCCCCCGAGGGCCTGGAGTCGCTTTCGACCACCGAATTGCTGGACCGACCTGAGTACCAACGGGGTTTTGATTTTCGTCGTGACATTCAGCCCATTTTGAATCGCTCCTGCGTCGCCAATGGATGCCATGACTCAGAGACCGCCGCAGGTGCATATGTGGACTTCAGCAATCGGCTGCGCGGGCTGGATATGCACGACGCGGCTTCCGGTCGCGCGACCGTGGCCTACAATAATTTGATGGCCGTTGATCGCCGCCGCGACAGTCACACGGGGGTCGTCTTAGAGCAGTCCGACATCTACGTGACCCCGGGTTCGGCGAAAGACAGTCGTCTGGCCCAGCGTCTCGGCGTGCCTTGTCGCTTGGGCAACTGCGCAGCCGGGGACTGGGCGGCCTGGGGCGTGCCCGCGGGTTTCGTGCACCCTTTGGATCAGGCGGCCTTCGAGGCTCTGGTTACGCAAGGTCTCTTGACAGCGCCCTCAAACGAGGACCGTTGGTTGATCGTCGACTGGATCGATGCCGGCGCCGCATTTTACGGCAGGGGTGCCACTCCATGAGAAAGCCGATTTCCTTCTTGGCGCTTTTGGTTTTGCTTCTGATGCCCTTGGGGGCCACGGCCCAGTTGGCCGGCGCGGATCCACTGGACCGGCTCGATCCGGAACGCCATGGCGCGGGTACGCTCATTGCCGCTTTGGAAGCCTTGGACGCCTACCGGCCCTCGCAGGCCGAGGCCCCGGCCAGGGAGCTGCTTTCCCACGCCGAGCCGGAAGTGGCGCGTACGGCAGGATGGTTTCTCAGGCGCATGGGGCGCGCGGGGCATGGTGCTGACACGGTGGCCGCGGTCCTTGCCGACGAAAACGCCGACGCCGCCATGCGTTTTTCCGCGGTCTCGGCCTTGGGGCCCTTGCGTTACGGCTCTTCGATCGCAAGGCAGGTCTTGACCGAGTCGGAAGACCCGGCCCTGCGCAAGGCCGCCGCCAAATCCTTGGGCGAAATACACGGCACAGGCTCTGTTGACGCCCTTCAAGCAGCCATCAACTCGGACGCTGATCTGCCCGTGCAGCGCGCGGCCGCCTGGGCCATCATTCGCCAAAGAGATGTCACGGCCGACGCCCTGGTGACCTTAACCGGCCACGGCGAGGCCGAAGTTCGTCTCCAAGTAGTCTGGGCCCTGGCCCAACCCCGTTTTGTCGCGGCCAGCGGCATCACCGGCCACCTCCGTCGCATCCTGCAAGGCGATGCAGACTGCCGGGTACAAGCCGCGGCAGCCTGGGCCTTGGGCGAAATGGCCGACAGCCTCTCCGCCGAAGCCCTCCAGCAAGCCGTAGACTCAAGTCGTTGCCGAATGGCCTCCCAGGCCGCCGTTGCCGCCTTGTCACGACTTTAGATCATGTGTTCAGGAAGACAACAAGGAGTCTCCATGAAGAAGTTCGCAATGCTCTATATCCTGGTGTTTCTGGCCTTCACGGGATGCAACAGCGGTGAATCGGGACCCATCGAGGGTCACGAGGGCGGAAAATGCACGGTGGACGGCCTCTGTCTTCAGGGCCTTACCTGCGTCGCAGATGTTTGCGTCAAGCCTGAGTCCCTGAGTCCTGCGATCCGGGGACCAAGGACTGCGACGGCAATTTGGAAAACGGCTGCGAAACGGAATTGGGAACGCTGACCGACTGTGCTGATTGTGGCGATGCCTGCGCCGACGGCAACGGCAGCGCAAGCTGCAACGCCGGATCCTGTGAAATCACCTGCGATGTGGGTTACGACGACTGCGATTCAGATTCCACGAACGGCTGCGAAACGGCGCTCGGCACCCTCACCGACTGCGGGGCCTGCGCTGCTGCATGTGGGGGTGAGAACGCCAGTGCCGAATGTGTGGACCTGGGCTGTGTGCTGACATGCAACGACGGCTTTGGGAATTGTGACGCCGATGCTTCCACGGGCTGCGAGGCCGCGCTCGGCACACTTTTGCACTGCGGTAGCTGCGACCAGGCCTGCGGTGAGATCAACGGGACAGCAGAATGTCTGTTGGGCGACTGCGTCTTGACTTGCAACCCCGGCTTCGACGACTGCGACAATGATCCATCCACCGGATGCGAGACGGCCATCGACACCATCGACAATTGCGGCGAATGCGGAAAGGCCTGCAGCCAGCTCAATGCAACGCCCGTCTGTGCAGACAATCAGTGCGAGATTACCTGCGACCCGGACTACTTGGATTGCGACCAGGATGTCGATACCGGCTGTGAGGGTGATCTGGGGGCCAACCCCAATTGCGGTGAATGCGGCATTTTATGCGCCGGTCTTTGCAACGATGGAGTTTGTGAGGTCTGTGACGATGCCCTGCCGATCGAATCGTTGGATCCGCTGGATGCGGCGCGAGCCATCGGCTTGTGTGCCGATGTGGTGTCGGCCGAATGGGTGCTTCCCGACGGATCTCCGCCCCCGGTGGATTCAAACTATGCGCTTGGGCACGGTCTTCTGGATGGCTTTGGTCCCAACCTGTCGGTCAGGCATGGCCACCGAATGTTGGTGCTCTCTTCCGGTACGGCCCGCCGGCCTGATGACCCTGGCTACCAAACACCAAACGGATTCGACAAGGGATACACCTGCAACCACCCTCTGGGTTTTCCAAAGGAATCTCCCTCCTGCCCGGGGGTTGTCACCGGCGAAGCCCATGACGCCGTGGCTTTGAAAGTGACCCTGCAGGTTCCGCCCAATGTCCATGGGTTTTCCTACCACTTCGACTTTTACACCTATGAGTGGCCCGGTTTCATTTGCAGCGCCTTCAACGACTTTTTTGTCTCTCTCCTGGTGCCCTTTCCCTCGGGCCAATCCGACGGGAACATCGCCTTTGATGCTCAGGGCAATCCCGTGAGCGTAAATAATAGCTTCTTGGAGGTCTGCGCCTGCCCGGACGGTCCTCCTTGCACGGCCGGAGGTCGCAGCTTCTCTTGTGTACAGGGCGGCTCGCAACTGATTGAAACAGGATTCGGGATCGATACGGAGGAAGAAAATCACGCCGCTACCGGCTGGCTGATCAACAAGGCACCCGTTGAACCGGACAGCACCGTGACCCTGACCTTTGCCATCTACGATTCCGGCGACGGTGTCCTGGACTCAACCGTGCTCATCGATAATTTCCATTGGCTCACGGACCCGTCGAGCGTCGTCACCGAACCCGATCCCGACCCCTGATCCCTTTTTACCGCTTATCAAAAAAGGCCCCTTAACTATTCGCCTGGCACCCCGATTCGCAGGGGCTAATCGGCGAGGGAGAGGGGGGATTGCTTTTGGATTGGTTTGTTGGCAGATTTGGGATTAGGCAGCTGTCAAAGGAGGGCGGGATGGTTCGACTTGGATTCATCATGGCATGCATTTTCATGGCGATGCCGGCCCGGTCGCATGAGGATCCTTCTGGGGAGGTGAATCCGCAAGTTGAAGAATGTCGGGGCCATTTTTGCATCCGTTTTCAAAACAATACGGAATGGCGCTATTACCGAATTGAAATCGGTTTGGATGGCGCAATCTTGCGAAAGAGACAGGCGATCAAAGAATCTGAGATTCCCCCCGAGTCGGAGAAATATCAAAAGCCCCCCGAGCTTGAGTTTTTGCATGAATTGGAGTTTGGCTTGGTGGCAATGGATCGGGGTCGGGTTTTTGTGTTTCCACGTGTCCGGCGTCAGCATGAAGGCAAACCCATCCTTCACAGGCTTGGAGAGGATAGGATTGTCGAAAGCATTCGTTTGCCCATTGGGAAGTTGGTCGTGGACTGGGTTCATGACGCTGTCGTTCGAGGGGAATTTGTGTACCTTCTGGTCACCGAACACGATTCCGATGATCTGTGGTTGCTGTGTCTGCGCGATGGTGGACGCAAACTGGCCGGCCGGTTGAAGGTGGGGGCGGCGAGGAAAATCTATTTTTTCCCAAGAGCGTCCAACCTGGGTCTCTTTGGTGGAACAGCCTTCGTTGCATGGACGGGGCGGGACAGGAAACTCATGCTGACTCGCTTCGATCCGGTTACGGGCGAGCGAAAAGATGAGGTCCTGCTGGACAGGATTACCTGGAATACCCATCTATCCTTGAAGGTAATCGGCAATACTCTGCTGTTGGCCTGGCATGGTATGTGCGAGAAGTGCTCAGGGTCTGAGATTCAGTGGACCGTCAAGAAGCTTTGAGTTTGGAAGCGGATTACAGCAACCTCGCTTGGTGGGTCATCTTGCCAACTATTCGCCTAGCACCCTGATCCGATTTAGCCTGGCACCCCCGATTTGCAGGGCTGAAGCTGAAAGACAAGTGTGGCGCGGCTCGGGAATATCGGCAGGCGTGGTATGTCAGGGAAGAAGGGGATAAGCTTTTGAATGTCTTGTGGTGCAAACAGCCACCACGAAGATTAGGACGATTCGATTGACTTTGGAGTAGGTGTTTTCTCTCTTGAGCATGCATGCGCATTCAAGGAGGAGAAATGAATTTGAAAATCATGGGAACAGGATGTTTTGTGTTTTTGTGTTTGTTGCTGGGCTCCGTTGATCTCAGGGCCGAGGAAATACCCCTGCGCATCGGCGTCGTGCTTTCGGACAAGGCTCCGGATCGCAAGGCCGCGGGCCTGGTGGAGTCCATATTGACCTCGGAGTTGATGCGCGACAGTTTGCCCGGATGGGAATTTCTGGAGATGCGCACTCGACTAAGGGTCTAAGCAAAGAGACGGGTATCGAACTGCGAACAAAAAAAGACCCTCTTGAGTTCTCCGAGGCGGTGCGTGGCCAGCTGAAGTCCTTGGCGCCCAAGGCGGAGTACAATGTTCTGCAGCAAACCAGAAAAGCGCTTGTCCTGGATTTTTCCACCCCATAGTCACTCGCTTAACTGTTCGCCTGATGGCACCTCGATTTGGTCTGTACAGCTTATGAGGCTTTTCTTGTTTGGTATGCTTGGGCCAAATCCCAGGTTTGTTGGAGATTGAGCCAGAACTCGGGAGTGGTGCCCAGGGCCTCGGACAGGTCGATGGCCGATTGGGCGGTGACGCTTCTCTTTCCCTTGATGATTTCGTTTAATTTTCTGGGTGACCAATGCAAGTTGGTGGAGAATTGCCGCTGAGATAGACCGAGCGGGCTAAGGAATTCTTCCAACAGAATCTCTCCAGGATGAAAGGGATTGGGAAAATTTTGGAATTTCATCTGTGGTAATCCTCCACGCAAACATGTTCCGCGTTTCCGTTTCCAAACCGAAAGACAATCCGCCATTGATCATTGATCCGAATCGAGTAGCGATTGCCACCCTTGCCTTTGAGTTTTTCAAGCCGGTTGCCGGGCGGCATCCGCAAATCATGGATTGCCCTCGCCCCATGCAGCATAAACAATTTCTTCCGGGCAGCCCGAATCAGTTCTTTTGGGAAAGCGCGCACCTCCTTGGAGCGAATTTCCTCCACAAGATCTTTTGCTAGCTTGTTGCCGAAGGAAATGATCACATTTACATGTTACCACAACGTGTAAATATTTCAAGACTCATGTTCTGCTTTTCTATTTCAAAACGAAGACGGTGTGAATCATCTTCCCAATTGGCCTCGGCCGGATCGATTCGCCCGGCATCATGAGAGACTCCCTCCATTGGCCTGGCATTCCGATTTGGAACCTATACGGATGCTTGGCTGTCTAGACATTCTGGCGCATGGGTTTCGATAATCTTGAACTGGAGGTCGAGATGGCTAAACTTGGATTCATCGTGATATTCATTTGTGTGACGATATCGGCCTGGGCTCATGAGGATCACCTTGGGGAGTTAGGGGCAAGGGTTGAAGAATGTCGGGGCCATTTTTGCATCCGTTTTTATAGCAATCAGGAAATCGCCTCGAGTAGGAGGGGTTTCCGTCATTACCTGGTCGAAGTCGGCTTGGATGGCGCAGTCTTGCGGAAAAAGCATGAAGAAGTGAGGGAGCCCACCGTAGGAAGGAGTTTGGAAAAAGTTGTGAATGGAGTGCGGACAAGAGATCGGAAGCAAACATTCGCAGTAAAGCCTGGCCAACACGCGCCTGGAGCCAAGCTATTTCTGTACCGGCTTGAGAAGAAGAAGGTTGTTGAGCGCATCCCTTTGCCACTTGGAAAGCTTAGCGTGGAGTGGATTGATAGTATGGTCGTTCGAGGAGAATCCGTGTACCTTTTGCTCGCAGAACACGATTCCAATGACCTGTGCTTGCTGCATCTGGAGGAGGGTGGACGCAAACTGGTCAAGCGCTTGAAGCTGGAGGGTGTGTATAAACCCTACATGTTTCCGACGGTATCCGACCTGGGGTTTTATGGAGATGCCGTCTTCGTCGTATGGGTAAATTGGGGAGGGAACCTCACCCTGACACGTTTCGATCCGGTTAGCGGTGAGCGAAAAGATGAGGTCCTGCATGAAGAAGTTACCGGCAATAGTCAGCTCTCGATGAAAATAATCGGTAATACCTTATTGGTGGCCTACCAGGTCCTCAACAAGAAGAACTCGAGGTCGAGTGTTGAATGGAGCTTTAGGAAGATTTGAGTTTAGGGACGAACCATTCGCTTAAGCATTCGTCTGTCACCTGGCCACTTTGGGGAATCCTGCTTCAGTTCCCATACGCCTCATCGTGAGGACCCAAGAGCACGAACTTGAGGGTTTCGTCGTGGCGTTCAGCGCAGTCCGAGCAGGCCACGATTTCATCGTCGCCTTTCTTTCGGCGGGCATGGCAGTACAGGTAGATGATGATGAAGTTCTTTTTGACCGGGCAGGAGTAGAATCCCCTGAAGGGGCCCTTGAGCGGTTCGCCCAAGGCCAGGGGTTGTTCCATGATCATCCGGACTTTGTTTTCGACTTGCTTTTTGATTCCGGAATGCTTGCGAAGCGCCTTTGTGAAGGCCTTCTCGAAGAGAGCTTCCATCAGTCGGAAAAGACCTCGTCAAAGGTCTGCCACTCGGCTTTGCCCTCGCGGAGTTTGGCTAAGACATCCTCCATGGCTTCATGAAAAGCCGGATGGGCGAGAATCCTCTCCGAGGTTTCGCCCTGGGCTCTACGCTTCAGGCCGAGGAGATACTGGGTGATCACTTCAGAGACCGTGGTGCGGTTTTCCGCCGCAAAAAGCTTTGCAAAGTCCACAAGATCCTGGTCCAGGCTGATATTAAGCCGATTTTTTGCCATTTCATCCTCTCAATCGTCTGTTCCTATTATGCGCACATCAGGAACACGTGTCAAGTCTTTACCTATTCGCCTGGCACCCTGATTTCCCCTAGGGATGACGACATTTTCAACCCCGGATTTGCACCCTAAATTGAGCCAATTGGCCCCCCCTGCGTCCCACTGTGGGACGCGATAACACTAGCAAATACAGCCGCTTGGAGAAGTGACTTTCTCGAAACCTCGCACCTTTGTCTACACCACGCTCCCTGGCGCCCAATTCAGGTGCAGGCCTTTGTTCTGAGGTTGATTTGAAAAGGGCGGGGATTTCCGTCCATAGTTGGTTGAGGAGGAAGTCCATGCATCGTGTCTTGGTCGTTTTTGGTTTGTCGCTGTTGATGTTTTTGGCGTGCTCGGAAAAGGAACCCTCTTATTGTATCGGCAAGCTTTCTTGCGAGGGCGAATGGAAGGTTTTTTCGGGCCAGGTCGGTGCAGGCCAGGCATGCACCATGGCGTCGGGCGATCTGCATGTACGATATGAAACCAAGAGCTCGGACGAATTGGTGGCTCTATGGTCCAAGCTGATCCCGGAGAAGATGGGGCTGAAGCTGAAGGGCGAGTGGGGCGCGGGGCGGGAATTTCGGCAGGCGTGGTATGTCGGCGAGAAAGGTGGCAGGCTGCTGAATGTCTCGGTGGTTCAGACCGGCAGCACGAAAATTCGGACGATTCGGTTGACCTGGGAATAGGCCTGCATCTCATCCACTGGTTTCGCAGGGGTAGTCTTGGTCCGTGCACCAGGCGACGAAGCCTGTGCTGTGGCGGCCGTCCATTAAGGCCACCATTTTGTCGGCCGGGCGGACGTGGAGTAGGTGGGGGGTTTCTTGGATTACCGGTTGGGCTTTTAGCCAGGCCCAGTCGACGTAGCTGTTTTTCTTGGGGTTTTTCCGGGTGGCACCTGGGGGAATGGTGAAGTAGCCCAGTTCCAAGGCCGTCAGGTTGTGAAAGAAGTGGGTGCCCTGGGAGGGGTCCACGTCGTAACCCTCGGGGGATGCTTCGACGATGATTTTGGCGGCTGAGATCTGCTTGAAGCGCACGGGGATCCCGAGCCAATGATCGGAGGACCCCCAGCGGCCCGGCCCGATAAGTACATATTGTCTCTTTTTGGCGGCCAGCTTTTCGTTGATCTCGTCGACCTCGCGGGCAATTTGGGGGGAGTGGGCCGGATTGAAGGCCTCGGGTTTGACGAAGACGATGTCGCTCAAGTGGGTGAACTGTCCGTTGCCGAGGCAGCGATCGGTTCGGCAGAAAATTTGCTCAGGCCTGAAGTGCTTGGCTTGCACTTCGCGCAGGTTCTTGCGCACGAGGATGGGGCGAACCTGCAGCAGGTAAAGGATGGGCGATTCGCGGGTTTGTCCGCGTCGGCGTTGTTTGCCCCAATTTCCCATGTCGCAGGCATACTCCAGTTCGATGGGTGTGCCCATGCCCTTCGTGATGAGTTCCAAAAGCTCATCCATGGCCGAGGCGAAATGCATGATTTTGTGCTTCAAGATGTTGTTGAAGGTGACCACGAGTGGGCCCTCGCCGCCGATGCCATCGTTGATCGTGTCATTTTGGGGGTCGTAGGTGCTGCCCACCGCGGCCAGGGTGCCGTGTTTTTTGGCTCGCTCCAACTCGAGCATGACCTGGTTGCCGTCTTTTTCGAATTTTGTGTCCCATCGAGCGTTGAGATCCAGAGCGTAGAAATTACGCTGGGAGTTCTTCAATACGGCTGCCGGGGACGAAAACTGGGGGATGACCTGTGGGTGGCGGGGGCAAAAACGCACCGATTCGCCGCCGTCCACCACCATGCGGCCCAGGCCCAGCACGGCTTGCGTCACGCCCTCTTCGGCCTTCTGGGGGCCGATGGGGTAGTAGTTGTAGGAATGGGCCACCCCGGAGAAATGGGGATAGAAGAAATCGCCATGTCTTTGACCCACCACCTGCTGTAGCACGATGGCCATCTGTTCTTCTTCGATGGAGTGGCCGGTGTTCTCGAGATAGCTGCGTGCGTTTTGCAGATAGGTGCTGGCGTAGACATAACGAATGGCGCGACTCAAGTCCTTCAGGCGTATGGCCTCGTCGTCATCGTTGTTGGGGATCATGACCGTGCCGTAAATGCCGGCGAAAGGATGCGCCATGTCGTCTTCCAGCAAGGAAGACGACCGCACAGCCAGGGGCCCGAAAACGTGATCGACGATGGTTCGTAGGTGTTTCCTCATGGAGGCGGGCAGGCGGGCTCGTTTGAAGCGGGCCATGATCTCCGCATCCGATTTGTTTTCCTGGATGATTCGATGAAGCTTGTTTTCCTCCAAGAAGCGCTCGAAGAATTCCGTGGTCAGGCAAAAGGATTGAGGGATCTGAACCCGCAAACCGGCCACCCTGTCCGAGCCCAGCTCATAGGTCAGCAGGTGGTTGAGAAAGGCGATGCCACGGGCTTTTCCGCCCAGGCTTCCTTGGCCGACCCGTTGGAAGAGACTCTCATTGTCAAAGTCCTGCGCTGAGGGGAAGTCGGTGATGACGCCCTGTCGGGAGCGGCGGAACAAGGCTTGCAAAATGTTCAGCAGGAAATCGCGGATGTCTTCAATGCTGTCGAAATCCTGTACCGGCTGTCGCCGCAAAATTTCCGCCAGCTCGAACTCGCTGCGTGCCATCAACCAATTGGAGATGTGGTTGTTGTGCGTATGGTATTCCAGGGACGCGGCCGGCACGGATCGGATGCGAACAGCGAATTCGTGAAGGTCCTTGGCCTGCGCCACCTCCTGGCCGTCAGGTAAGCGGAAGGTGAAAGGGCCAAATCCCAGGTAGTCCACCAGGAAGCTGCGTACTTTTTGCAACAAGCCAGAGGAGCCTTTGTCGACGAATAGTACGTCTAACTCATCCGCCTGATCCGAGTAGTCCCGTTCGGCGCTCTGGAGCAGGATGGGCATGTCCGGATGGCCTGCCCGAATTTTCTGCACCAGGCGCAGCCCCGCCCGCCTGTCCAGTTTGCCTTTCCGGGGGAAGCCCACATCGCTGATAACCGCCAGGAGATAGGGTTCATACTTTTCGTAGATGGCCACGGCCTCTTCGTAGCTGCTGGCGTGCAATATTTTTGGCCGGGTACGCATTCGCATGAGGCGGTGCAGTCGATTGATTCCCTCTGCGAATAGGGATTGAGACTGCTTCATCAGCTCGGGATAAAGCGCCGCCAGAAAAGACGAGAAGTAGCGGATGGAGTCTTCCACCACCAGGATGACCCGCACATCCATCACTTCGATGTCGTTGTCCACGTTGGCTTTGTCTTCAAGGTGCTTGATGATGGCCAGAAGGATTTTGGCGTCGCCGTTCCAGATGAACATGGCATCGATGGCGTCTTTGTTCTCGGGGAGGTTGATCTCAGCCAAATTGGCGCTTTCGAAGCCCAGGATCACCACGGGCAAGTCGGGCTGGCTTTTTTTTACCTCCCGGCCGAATCGCACCAGGTCTTTGGATGCTTCCCGGGCCACGCACAAGACGAGATCGAAACTTCGACGCTGCAAAAACGAAAGGGCGTCATCTCGATCGGTCACGTGGGAGAAACGGGGCGCCGAGGATAGACTCAAAGACTTGTACTCGACGAAAATTTGCTCGGTCAAGTGCCCATCTTCTTCCAGGACGAAGGCGTCGTACTGGGAAGAGACAAGCAGGACTTCCCTGACCCGGTTGGGCATCAGCTCATGCTCTTTGCGAAAGCGTTTTTTGGAGTCTGTTGTCAATGGGATCTCCAAAAAAAGGGACACCGGACTTGAATCCGATGTCCCTGGGGTTCAGATGCTTTTAGTCTGACGCAGACTCAGACAACGCCCTGGTCCAACATGGCGTCGGCTACCTTGACGAAGCCGCCGATGTTGGCACCGTTTACGTAGTTGATGAAATCGCCGTCCTTGCCGTAACGCACGCAGTTTTCATGGATGGATACCATGATGCTGTGCAGCTTCTGATCGACTTCTTCACGGCTCCAGTTCAGGCGCATGCTGTTCTGGCTCATCTCCAAACCTGAGGTCGCAACGCCACCAGCGTTGGCCGCCTTGCCGGGACCGTAAAGGAACTTTTTCTCCATGTAGACTTCGATGGCTTCCGGCTCGGAAGGCATGTTCGCACCCTCAGAGACGCAGTAGCAGCCGTTGCCGGCCAAGGCCTTGGCATCCGTGCCGCTGATTTCGTTCTGGGTGGCGCAGGGCAGGGCGATGTCGCATTTGACGTCCCAGGGTCGCTTGCCTTCGAGGTACTCGGCCTTGGTGTACTTCTCGCCGTATTCACGGATGCGGCCACGCCGCACGTTTTTCAGATCCATGACGAAGGCCAGCTTTTCAGCGTCGATGCCGTCGGGATCGTGGATGGTGCCGCTGGAGTCGGAGAGGGTGACGACCTTGCCGCCCAGGTGGTTGACTTTCTCGGTGGCGTATTGGGCCACGTTGCCTGAGCCGCTGACTGTGACGGTCTTGCCCTTGAAGGATTCTTTGCGGGTTTTCAGCATTTCCTCAGCGAAGTAAACGGTGCCGTAGCCGGTGGCTTCTGGCCGAATGAGGCTGCCACCCCAGTTCAGGCCCTTGCCGGTCAGCACGCCGGTGAACTCATTGCGCAGTTTCTTGTACATGCCGAACATGAAGCCGATTTCGCGGCCGCCCACGCCGATGTCGCCTGCCGGGATGTCGGTTTGCGGGCCGATGTGACGTTGCAACTCCATCATGAAGCTTTGGCAAAAACGCATGACTTCGGCGTCGCTCTTGCCCTTGGGATCGAAATCGCAGCCGCCCTTGCCGCCGCCCATGGGCAGCGTGGTCAAGGAATTCTTCAAGACTTGCTCAAAGGCCAAGAATTTCAGGATGCCCAGGTTGACGCTGGGGTGGAAGCGCAGGCCGCCCTTGTAGGGACCGATGGCGCTGTTCATCTCAATGCGATAGCCCTTTTGGACTTGGACTTCACCTTGATCGTCTACCCAAGGAACGCGGAAGAGGATTACCCGTTCGGGTTCCACGAGGCGACCCAAAATATTGGCAGCCATGTACTTGGGGTTTTGTTCCACATAGGGCCAGAGGGACTCAAGTACTTCCTCGACGGCTTGGTGGAATTCGGCCTCGTTGGGGTTACGGGACTTGACATGCTGCATGAAATCTTCGAGTGACGAAAACATGGACTGCCTCCTAAGTCTTCTAAATAAAAGGGAAAACAGCACAAAGAGTGTCTTGTTCAAGGCGAGATTAGATAATTCGACCCGCCTTGTCAAGACCGAATGTGTCAAAAATTCTAACAAAATTCGAGCCCTTAAAGGACTTGATGCGCAGGCTTGACAGGGAGTCGGGCTCAACCCTACCGTAGAGTTTTGTTACCGTAGCGTTTTGTTGTCGAGGAGGTGGGCATGCGAAGCTACCGACTGATGTTTGCGTCTGGTCTCGATTCCGTTGGGCTGGTCCACAGCCTTAGCCGCTTTGTGTATGAGCATCACTGCAATGTGGCGGACAGCCGCATGGCGGTATTGGGTGGGCAGTTCTCCGCGATGATGCTTATCGGCGGCAGCGAGGCTGATGTTTCGCGTCTCGAGCATGATCTGTCGGCTTTCCAGGTAGAGACAGGTTTGGCGGCCATGATTGCGGACGCGGCGCAACCTGGGGCAGGCCGGGAAGCGCCGGCCTTGCCTGTGCGGCTTGAGGTTGTGGCCATGGACGCGCCGGGCATCCTGGTGCAACTTTCTGAGCGCCTCGACCAACTTGGGGTCAACATCGACGCCTTGGACGCTCGCCTGACCGAGGCACCTTCTTCCAGCACGACCATTTCTTCGGTTAAATTGCGATTGAGTGTGCCCAAGCACATTCCCTTGCAGCAGGTGAAAGACGAACTCAATAAATTGGCGGTGCGTATCAACTTGGACATCGCCTTTCATCCCTTTCAGGAGTGACCGCGTGTCTGAAAGTGAAGTCACAAAGACCCTGCTTTTGGTCGATGATGAACAATCCCACTTAGACAGCCTGCGTCGGATCTTCGAGAGGGAGGGCTACCACATTTTGACCGCGGGCGAGGGGCGGGATGCGCTGGAAGTTTTGAGGCAACACCATGTCCACGTGATGCTGACCGACTTGGTCATGCCCGGCATGAGCGGTGGCGAGCTTTTGCGGGCTTGTCGGACGGTGTCTCCGGAAACCGAGGTGGTGGTCATGACCGCCTTCGGTACCATTGAGACGGCCGTCGATGCCATGAAAGAAGGGGCATACGATTTTATCACCAAGCCCTTGAAGAAAGTGTTCATCACGAAGGTGGTGGGGCAGGCCTTGGATAGGCAAAAACTGCTAATCGAAAACCGTAGCTTGCGCCAGCAACTCGAGAGTTTGCGACCCCATGACATCATCGGCCAAAGTCCGGCCATCGTGAAAACCTTAGAGATCATCCGCCAGGCGGGACCGTCTTCGGCCACGGTTTTGCTTACCGGCGAGAGCGGCACCGGCAAGGAGCTCTTGGCCCGTGCCATCCATCGCGCGAGCCCCAGAACGAACAAGGCCTTCGTGGCGGTCAATTGCGCGGCCTTGCCGGATACCTTGCTGGAGAGCGAGTTGTTTGGCTCGGAAAAGGGCGCTTTCACCGGTGCCGACAAAGCTCGGGCGGGACGTTTTGAGTCCGCTGACCAGGGGACCTTGTTTTTGGACGAGGTGGCCGAATTGAGCCTCAGCGGCCAGGTCAAGCTCTTGCGTGTTTTGCAAGAAGGAGAGTTCGAGCGCTTGGGTGCCAATGAGCCCGTCAAGGTAGACATCCGTTTGGTGGCAGCCACCAACCGGGACCTGGAAGAGGAAGTGCGATCCGGTCGATTTCGCGAGGATCTCTACTATCGACTGAATGTGATTCGCATCGAGGTTCCTCCCCTGCGGGAGAGAACAGGGGATATCCCTCTGTTGGCCAATTTTTTTCTCAGGCGTTACGCGGCCAAAAACGACAAAACGATAACGGCGGTGACCGGTCGTGCCATGGATGTGCTCAGCGGCCATGGGTGGCCGGGCAATGTGCGCGAGTTGGAGAACATCGTAGAACGGGCGGTGGTCTTGAGTCGGGATGAGTTAATTGACTTGGACGACCTGCCGCCGCGGATGGGTGAACGGGGAGATCCGGGAGGGGAGGCTGTGGCCGCTCACTGCGTAGAATCCGGCCGCGGATTGTATATCGCCGTGGGTACCTCGCTAGATGAAGCCGAACGACGCCTCTTGGCGGCTACCTTGGAGGCGACCGGTGGCGATAAGGGCCTGGCGGCCAAGATTCTGGGCGTGGCCACTCGTACCATCTATCGCAAGCTCAGCGCCATGGAAGAGGGGGAAGAGTCGACCACCTCAGGCGGGTCTACGCCGTCGAATGGCCAGTCCGAGCAGTAGCAATCCGAACAGGCTGGTGGATTGTCCGCTGCTGCCGCATCCGCAGCCGCTGAGGTCCTCGGTCGCCCCGTCGCCGCCGTCTGTGGTTTCGCCATCGAAACCTGCGTCGCTTCCGCCGTCGCTTCCATCGTCATTCCCTGCGTCAGTCCCCCCGTCCGGTTGGATTCCGTCATCGTCTGTGATGGTGACGACAGCGGAGATGAGCAAACCCAGCGTCGCGCCACCATTTGCTTCGCTCAGACCCACAACGAAGCTTTCATCCTGTTCGATTTCGGAGTCGTCGGCGATCACGATGGTGATGGTCTGCGGCCCGTCCTGGCCGTCTCCCCAAGTGAGCACCTTGTCCTGCGCGGTGAAATCCTGCTCGCCCGTCGAGGAAGCCGTGCCGTCGATGGTGGCAAAGCGCACAGAAACTTCGCCAGCGCTTCCGCCCGTGCGGGTCGCCTCGATCTCCAGGCTGCCCGCGCTTTCGGAAATCGTCCAGTCGGCCCGGGTGAAGGCGAGCAGGCCGGACCCGGAGGCGCCGCCCGAGGCGAGGTCTGCGATCTCGCTGGGCTCTAAGACTCGGTCGTAGATGCGGATGTCGTCCAAGACGCCGGAATAATAATCCGATCGGTCCAGGCGGTTGCCCAAGACGATGCCGAAGGAGCCCGGGTCGTCGTCGGCCAGGGAGCCTGCGGCGTTTTCAGTGCCGTCGAAGTAAATCCTCATTGCCCCGCCGTTGCGATCATAGGTGCAGGCCACGTGCAGCCAGACTCCGGACGCGACGCTGCCGCTCGCAAGCACGTCGCTCGACGCCGCGAAGAGCTGATTGGATAAGGTCCCATCGGCCTCAATGGTTACCTCGAAGGCGTCGTGACCGCTCAGGATACGCTGCCGGGTTCCGTCCAGGACCGGCTTCATCCAAAAAGTGACCGTACCCTGATCGGCGGGATCGAAGGCACCGGCGACTAACACATGATCGTCTAAGCCGTCGAAGTCCAGCCCGTTGCGGATGCGGCCGTTCACCCAATCGCTGCTCGGGTCCATGTTCACCAGGGTTCCATGCAGGCCGTTGCCGCTGGCGTCGTTGGCCGTGTTGCCCTCGGATTCGTCGAGCATCCAGTGGGCCGTTAGGCCCGCCGGTGCTTCACGAACGGTGACGGCCACCATGGCGACGTTGGAGTCGGCCAATCCGTCGCTGACTCGCCAGATGAAGACGTCCACGCCTGTCCAGCCGTTGTCCGGGAGATACTCTCGATCGTTGCCCGTACCGGAAAGCGTGCCGTGTGCCGGGGGCGTGTCGATGGTCACGGTGTACGGCCCGGGGCCGTCGGGGTCGGTGTAGACGAGTTGGATGCCCAC
>JAFCZJ010000129.1 GCA_019314375.1 Deltaproteobacteria bacterium
GGAAGGCAGCAATACCTATACTTATGACAGCTCACCTGAATACGGCCTTGGCAGGCTGCACATAGCGAACAGCGATGCCGGCCAGGCCTTCTACCAATACAAACCCCGCGGCCAGGTCGCGCGTTACGAGTTCATCAACGCGACCACCCAAAACACCTACGTCTTGCAGTATGAATACAACGACGCCGCTGCCACCAAGACCATCACCTACCCTGACGGTCAGCCATACCACTATGAGTATTTCCAAAACGGCTCGCCCAAAAAGCTGTACCAAACAGGCCGCGTCATCGCCCAGCGCTCGGTATTCATCGACCCAGCCGATGGCTTAGAGACCACCGAACTCCTGCTCGAAAACGGCAACATGAGCAGAAGAACCAAGCGTGACGACAGCGGACGCCTGCGGAGCCTGCTCTCTGAGACAGTCTCGCCCCAGGCACTCATCATGGAGCGCAACCTGAACTACTACTCCAACGGCAAAATCCAACAGATCATCGACGTGGAGACGCCCAGGACAAGCAACTACGGTTATGACAGCCTGATGAGGCTTTCCGAATGGTCGGACAGCCAGTACCAGCAATTCGAGACATACTCTTTCCTGAACGGCAGCACGCCCAACCCCAAACTTCAGTCCGTGGTGAACAACACGACGACCCTGAGCTTTTCATACGGCGATTCGGACTTCCCCTGGGCCGTCACCCAAATCGTTGACAATGGGGCCCAAAGCACCAAGACGCTTTCATATGACGAAGACGGGATCATCAGTTCCGTCAACCTCGACGGCTACAACACTTATCACACCTACAACGCCCAAGGGTTGGTCAAACAGGTTAGATCCGGATACGTCTCACGTCGCAAGTGGCATTATGACCATGATGGCGCGGTCGCCACCATCGAGCGAATCTATCCCCTATCTCCGACCGACTACGTCCACGAACTGGTGGGCAACCTATACGAAAACATCAACACCTATTTCAACGGCAGCTTGTTCTTCGAAGTGGGGTATCGCTATCTATTCTTCGGCGGTCAGCGCATCGCAAGAACAACCGCAGGCACGGCATTCATCCAGTATTACCACGCCGACGAACGAGGCAGCGTACGCTACGTCACCGACGGCAACGGCACGGTCACAGCCAACTTCGACTACAAACCCTACGGCGACGAATTCACATCCAGCGGCTCAAGCACCTTCCGCTTCAACGACCGCCGAGACGACGGCTACGACCAACTCCGCTTCCCCCTCCGCATGCTAAACAAAACCACCTACCACTGGACAGCCCTTGACCCCAAGGTGCTCACCCAGCCGTCAGTCCTACTTTCCGACGGTGCCAACCCCTTCGTCTACTGCATGTACGATCCGGTGAATCGGGATGATCCTCTCGGTGCATGGAGTCGCCCACTAGGAGATGGCATCGATTTCAAGCAAAGCGGTCACCCGCCAGTATCGTCAAACTGGTTTGATCCTGTCGGCGTTGTTGGTGACTATGGATCTAAGGAGGCTGAAGAGAAGTGGAAGAAGGCAAGAGAGGAGTCACCCGAGATAGATCTCCTGCATAAGTTGTTGGATGCGGATCACAGGACGTGGACAATCGATCTCGTAGATGAAGGCGCACCGACTGTCGATGGTCAAAGAATTGTCGGTGTGAAAAACTACATCCCACCAGGCAAAGAGAAAATCACGCCTGTTGTCCCGCAATTCATCCATGAGGGTGGGCACATCCTGTACACCTTCCTCACCACCGGGAAGTTGGAGCGCGGGCCGTCTGAGAATACAACAGAGGGCGCACGGGCACACAACTTCGGCCAAGTTCTTGTTCGCAGGTGGATCAATTGCGGTTTCATGAAAAGCTATGGGAAAAGGTATGACACTCCCAGTCATTTTTATCATGATGCAATGAGTATCCATAAATCCTTTGAAGACGCGATGGACTCATCGAACGCCCCGTTCCCAAACATGCCTCTAGCTCAAGGCATGTTCACCTATGGGCAGTGGTAGACAACAGAGATGGCGGCAATGACCTCAAAAAAACAAACTCTCTCGGCGTGCATAGCGGTATCCTTCTACCTTGCACTGATCACCATGTCGGGTTGCGAAAATCCAGCGCAACCTGCTGCACGATCTGATCAAAACTTGACCAATCTTTGGGGCTATTACCACCTCGGATCGCCCTTGCAAAAACTTCTTGTCGGCGAACACTTCGAACGGTTGTCAATTTACCCCCTTGATTCCTTCATTATTTTGACTCATCTGACCAGCGACACCAAGGACGAAAATTTTGACTTTCACATCAGAACTTGCACCTTGCGGAATGACAAAACATGCGTTGATGGCAGTGAGACGCTTTTTTCACTACTGCATGACGGCAAGATCAACTTCAATCGCTCCGAATTTGTGAAGACAAAGACATCAAAGAATCGCGGGAAGCATTTTCAGAGACCACGCCAAGAACTGTCCCTGTTGACCACCACCCTATCCCGTCAAGCCTGTTCGGGTCCCAACCTAAACGGGTTTTGGTTTCTTATGAGGCAGGTTTGCGCCACAAGTGATGACAATGTGGGTGATAGCGTATTTATGAGACGTCCCCATTTACACAAAATCTATCAAGAAGGAAGTCTTGTGGTGATCTGTCAAATTTACGGAAGCCAACCCTACGGTACCTTGGACGAACTCGGCAGGTTCGACGGAAAAACCATTGAACATCTTGCCTATTTTTCTATAATGAGAACAGTACTCTCATCACGGACTACTGTCTTTGCCACAGCCCCGAGACATGCAGCGCACTGAATGCACAGATGCCTTTGGCCCACTTGTTTGGCGAAATGGCTGAATTCGGGACTTGCCTTGAATTGGGTGGCATGGCGAAAACCCCAACAAGGTGCCATACGAACAGTAGGTGACCCGTCGTGCACGCAAGTTGCTGCCGGAAGGCAGCCGAATCGTCTTTCACACCCACGACACGGCGGGTCTCTCCATCGCGGCTTACTTGGCAGCCATCGAAGCCGGCGTCGATCAAGTGGATCTGTCCCTTGCGCCGGTATCTCATGGCACGGCCCAGCCCGGTGTCATCACCATGTGGCAGGCCCTCAAGGGCACCGATTACAAGCTGGATGTGGATTTGCGAAAAGTCATCGAAGCCGAGGCCGTTTTCAAGGACTCGATGAAGGATTATTTCTTCCCGCCCGAAGCCCAGGCTGTGGAACCTTTGATCCCGCTTTCTCCCATGCCCGGCGGTGCCCTGACGGCCAACACCCAGATGATGCGGGACAACCAGATCATGGATCGCTACCCGGACGTGCTGGAGGCCATGGGCGAGGTGGTCGAACGAGGCGGCCTGGGTACCTCCGTCACGCCCGTCTCTCAGTTTTACTTTCAGCAGGCCTTCAACAACGTCATGCTGGGCCCGTGGAAGCGGATCGCCGACGGCTATGGAAAAATGGTCCTCGGCTACTTCGGCAAAACGCCGGTGCCACCCGATCCAGAAGTGGTCCGCTTAGCCAGTGAGCAACTAAAACTTCCACCGACGACGCGCAGCCCCATGGAGCTGGCCGAAGAAGATCCGGAAAAGGGACTCGAAGCAGCCGCTCGGCGCTTAGACGAAGCCGGCTTGCTCAAGACCGAAGAAAACATCTTCATCGCAGCCACCTGCAAAGAAAAAGGCCTCACTTTCTTAAAGGGCGAGGCCAAAGTAGCCGTACGGAAAAAGGGCGTGGATGATCCGAACGGCAAACAAACCGAGCACAAGCCCGTATCGGCCCCGCCCCCCCAGCCCCAACCCGCGGGACAACAAGCGGTCGAAGCCCCAAGGCCTTCACCCCCCGCCACACGCCGGCGCAGACGCACCTACCACATCCCCGAAGAACACCAGGGCACACCGATTGTAGCGGGGATGCCGGGCCGCATCGTACGCATCTGCGTAGACGAAGGGGATCTCGTCATGCAGGGTCAGTCCATCATGGTCCTAGAGTCCATGCTCTTAGAACAAGAAGTCCAAGCCCCAAAAGACGGCACCGTAACCGAACTCTTGGTACATCAAGGCGACTACGTAGGCTTCCAACACCTGCTTGCGCTCATCGATTGAGTGTGTTCATTCAGGGGGGCTGGCAGATCTTCTCGAATCCCTCAAAAAATCAGGGGCGGCATCAGGACCGGAAGCAAGAGCCCGAAGAAAAAGGTCAAAAGCAGGGGTCAGACCCCGACACTTGACACTTAGCAGATCGCCTGACATGCTTTTGTCATGTGCAAATTTGATGAATTGGACCAGGAAAAACGGAAAGAGCACCTGGAGAGAATCCAATCTCATCAAGTTTGGATCGAAGAACTGGAACAAAAAATTCGCCATCGTGCACACGATGAATGCGGCATCGAAAATGCGATCGTCATTGAGGGCTTCAATGCATTTTTTGGCATTCGCCGCAAGCGCTGCCGGCGCACCGCTAAGAGGTGTTTTTCCGAAGACAAGTCGGCCGCAAGCATGCTGGGCCTCTGGTTGATTGATAGTGAATCAGGTCGCAAGCGAGGGGGTCTGGTATGGATCAAAAAGGCGTCGGCAAAGGGAGGTGGCTATGCCCAACTCGCATACGCCAAAACCCTATGGACCCCAAAGCAAAGAAACAGCCAAATCATTAAAGGTCTCTTTTTGAAAGCAGCAAAGAATAATTGCCCCGAAGCCCAGTATGAAGTCGGCTTATTGAAACGATTCGGGTTGATCTTCAAGCAGAATGAACATGACGGAAAAATCTGGACTTTGCGAGCGGCCAAAAACGGCCATCGCTTGGCCATGCTCACCATCGGCATGGATCTAGCCTTGGGCAGAGGCCTTGAGCCGAACCCCAAGCTTGGCCAAGAATTTCTCGAAAAGGCAGCGGAGTCTGGCGATCCCCTTGCCCTAAACAGCTTGGCCGCACTGCTTGCGGTGCTTTCCAATGATTGTCACCAGCAAAAACAGGCGGTCAAACTCTGGGAAAAAGCAGCCAAGGGAGGAAGCATCTCTGCCCAGAGGAACTTAGCCTTCTACCTAATTGAAGAGGTTAAAACGAAAGATGCATTCAAGAGGGCTATGCAGTTATTCAAAGCCGCGGCCATGAATGGACACGAAGAGGCAGCTGCCGTGCTGTTCGAAAACTATGACACCGGTCGATGGACGAGAAAGAACAGAAAACTTGCTCTCAGATGGGGTTTGCATGCAGCAAACCTGGGTGATGCCAATAGTTGCTATAATCTTGGTGTGTTATATCTCGAAGGCCAAAAGGTTGACAGGGATTTGCGGAAAGCCATGCATTGGCTGCGTAAAGCGGCGAAAGGTGACGAGGTCTATGCTTGGGAGCTTCTCGAGGAGATCTACGAAGGCAGCTACGGCATGCGCCGCAACCCGCAAAAAGCTATCGAGTGCCGGAAGCAAATCAAGAAGCTAAAGCAGGGGTCAGACCCCGACATTTGACACGCAGGTGCTTTTGGTTCATCGCGATAGGAATTTGGTGACACGATGGTCGGGACCAATATTGGAATCTTGCTCTTGCCCGTTATTGCTCTCTTGATCTTGCCTTTTCTTTTTTCACTGAGGTTGCTCTATCTGCTCCGTGGAGGGGGTGGCTTGGCCTGGACATCCTTTTTCTTTTTCGGCCCGGCTCTCGTCTTCGAACTCCTTATGCTGCTCACGGTTTCCATTCGAAATAGCCAAATCCAAATCGTGACACCCGAGACCAACGCTTTTGCACTCAGGCTGCATTCTTCCTTGGCCATTGGGATAATGATACTGGGCACGTTCTTCTGGATCTATGCTTCGATGAAGTCCAGTGAAAAACTTCAGGGGCGTATGCGCAAATGGGAAACCCCGGCAATGTTGGTATCGGTCATACCGTATGTTGGCTTCTTTATTTACCTGATAGTTTTTGCCGATAGCTCCTGGTTGTAGTTTGGAGCTCTCCAAGCAGGAGAGCGTCCCCCGGCCAGGGCGGATTGGGTGATCGCCTTGCCCCGGAATACGCAGGTAGGCAGAAGTTTGTTGATCTGGTTCACCGCACACCGCCATCAGGCGCGAAATCGAGGATTAATCTTAGTCATCTGGATCATATAGAAATTCGATATCTAGTTTGTCAGAAGAAAATCCGCGGTTGTCAGCTGCAATACGCTTTAACTTTACCAAGTCCACCTTACTCGCGACCAAGAAGGTGTAGGATTTCACTTTCTTTTTCAGTGCATTCGCTCGGACCTTCTCTGCTGAAATTGGGAAATCAAATAGCAAATCGATCTTCAGTCCTCGGTCTCTATTGTAAAAAAATGCGCTCTTGGGTTTGTCGATTTTAAGACGCGCCACTGCAACCGCTGAATTATCGATTGTGCTCGTGACATTTCCCTTTTTGTCTAGCGTGGCTGCTAGTTCAAGATGATGCTTGTAAAACAGCCGAATCAGTTTTTCGTCTTCACGCGTTTCCTGGTCGATGAGAAAGTCAAAACCCCTGGTGACCCGGGTTGATCCATGGACGACAAGAGCCATGCCCCCGATCAGAACTGGTGAATAACCCAGATCCATTACGTCGGCCAACAGCTTCCCCACCATATCGATCAAGTCCGGCTGCTTCTTGTGTTCTTTCTTGGGCATCTCTCGGCTCATAGGGTGGGAAGTTTGCCTTCAAATTGGGAGAGAGATTTGCTTGTGGGAGGCGGAGATAACTGATGTATCGCCTCCAGATAATCGAAGTTGATCGTGATTGCTTTTGTCAAACGCAAAGACTCGACGCGAGCTTTGGCTCCGAGCCGAGCAATCTCCTGTCGCCGTTGTTTTGATAGACGAATTGCCCGTTTTCGGCCTCCGAGCCGTCCAAGTTTTCTTGCTATTTCAGAGGATGACATCATCGATTATTTGCTTAGCGCTAAGCAAAAGTCAAGCAAAATATTCCACAGGGCGAGTGTCCCACTATTGTTGGCAGGGAGGGTGCGCCACTTGGCAAGCCAGTCAATAGCCAAAAAGCTATTTCTTGTCCTCTTTTGACAAAAAAACCAAGCCCTGACGACAGGCACCGGCTTCCGGCGCGAACTTGAGACAAAGATCCCAAAGTTGCCGAGCTTGTTCCCTTCGCGTGTGCGATAAAGCGCGCTTGGCCTCGACATCCAGAGCTTGGGCCATCTCCCGACCCATCTCGCTTCGGTGGTGAGACTCCACGCCCTTGGGCAGCAACTCCAGGTCAGCCTCCAAGGCCGATGTAAAACTATCCGCCGCCTTGCGCCACCGGCCCCTGCTTAGCTCGGTCGTTCCTTGCCGGTACCGGCCCTGCACGATGCGCATCAAACGGCACAGCTTATGCGCCCGCTTCTTTCGCGCCTTGGACTTGAGGCCGCGCAGAAGGCGGCAGGCCTTGTCGACGCCCCCGTCCCTGTAATAGCCCAGCGCCCGGCGCAGATCGGGATCGGGTTCAAATTGACTCAGGTCCACCCCAGCCAGCGCCGCTTTCGGATTGCGCTCTTTCCGACATACAGCCATCGCCCCTTCAAGTTGCACTCGAAAGCGGCTGGCCTTCGGCAAATTGCCCAAAGCCTCCTTGGCCCCGGCGCAGTCTCCAAGGTCCAGCAAGGACCGAACACGCCGGGATATCGGCGCGGCCGCACGCTCCGCCTTCACCTGCTTCCCCAACTCCCTGCAGGAGCGACACAAGGGATCCAATTTCATGGCCGCCCCCACGGCCTTGTCCGCATCATCCAGGCGCAGTTCATCCAGATCCACTTGCGCCTTCCGAATGAGATCGTCCACAGACAAAGCGGGTGGCAAGGCGGGCTTTTTGGGCCGAGCTTCAGGCTGCGATTCGACTGGCAGAAAAATAAAAACCACAACCAGGACCTGCGCAAGCAACAAAATCCCGACCAGCCACCGCAATGCAGACTTACGCGGCGGGCTCAGGGCTTCGAAAGCGTCTTCTTTTCGGCAACCCGGCGCATCCGGACCGGCCACCTCCAGACAAAAAACACCGGCAACCAAGACCTGCCCCGGCTCAAGCTGAATGAGGCCCGAAACCGCCTCTCCATCCATGCGCAGGCCTTGTCCTTCCGTCAGATCCTCAACCTGAAGCCCCTCCCCCAAAGCCCGAATCCGCATGTGATGACGATTAAGAGATCGAGAACCCAGGACCAAATCACAGTCTTCACCACGACCGATAAGCCAGATTTTCCTCGCAACCTTCAGTCGCTGTACTCTCCCGCTGGAATCGGTGATGATGACTTCCACTTGCATTCCACGTCCCATCCTTCACCCCCAAAAACTCTGACCTTGAATCACTACCTCATGAAGATTATCATGGCCGAAGCGTTCAACAAGTGAGGCTACCATGAATCGACAAATCTTGACCATCGTGTTGGCCCTGGGCCTGCTCTTTCCGCTGACCGCAAGCCAGGCCCAGACCCCGAAGCCCCAACAGAGCATCATGAGGCCCAAGGCTGGGCCCATCATCAAAAAACTCAAGCCCGCCCAGGCCGAACGCCTGTCACGCATGGCCATGGAATACGGCGAGCGCATGCTCCGGGCTCGACGCTTCGACGTAGCCATCAAGCAGTTGCGCACGGCCCATAAGCTGAACAGAAAGAACGAAACCTGCATCTCTCTTTTGGCCCAGGCCCACGCGGCCAAGGGCGAAGTGCCCGAGGCGGCGGCTTACAACCTCAAGCTGCACGAGCTTCAATGCCCGACCTGCTTGGATCTGGTTCTGCTACGCGGCTGGGCGGACTGGGTAGGCAGGGTGCCCCACAAAACCCAAAGCACGGATCTGCCCCCAGGACCCAACAAGTAACCCCCTGATTACAATTTGCACCCCTCGCAAAAGGGCTCGTTTGGCGATCTTAGGGTACAGCTGGCTTGCGCATTCAGTCAGTCTTTTTTGACTGTCTTTTTTGACTTGCGCATTGGTCCCATCTTTGCTGCAATGCCTATATTGAGTTCAACACTTGGGGTGTAATGTCTTCTGGAGGTTGTGGCATGCTCATATTTCGGCCGCTTCTAATCTGCTGCCTTTTCTTATCTTTGGCGGCATGCGAGCAAGCGACAAGGGATCGACAAAAACCTGGGCCCAAACCGGTCCTGTCGACGGCGAGCAGAGATCTGCCCAAACCACTGATGCAATCGGCCTTGGATTCCTTGTGCGCCGTGGACCTTGACGGTGCCACCCAGATATTCTCCGAAGACTGCATCTGCGAGCTGTCCAGCAGAGACACCAAGACCTTCGTGGGACGGAAGGGCCAGAAAACCCTTTGGTCCAGGCTCCAGATGGCTTTCCCGGATGCCCATATTCAGACCAAGCAGGTGCTCGAGTCATCTGGTTTCTGGGTCTTGGAGGCGGTCATCAGCGGCACGCACCAGGGCACTTTCCTGGGTCAGGCCCCCACCCAACGTCTCGTCGGTTGCCAAATCGCCGTCTTTTGCTGGATCGAAGATCAAAAAATCAAACGCGCCTTTGTGGTGGGTAACCCCGACACGGTGCTCCGGCAGATGACCATGGATCCGGCCAAGGCGCCGGCCATCCCCGAGGTGCCGGAACATCCCGTCCTGTACTCCACACCCGGTGCCCCGGACAACGCCAAGGCCGTCAAGGACTTCTTCAAGGCATTTGAAAAAGGTGACTGGGAGCGCATGGGTCAGCTGGTTTCGCCCAAAATCGTGGTCTGGTCCTTCGGCGACGGTCAGCAATATGCCGGTTTCAAGCGCTTACAAAGCACCCTAAGCAAAGAACAAGAAGCACTCGAAGGGCATGTGGAAGTACTGCAGACCATGGCGGCCGGACCTTACGTTGCGATTCTGGTGGAAGTTAAGGGCAAACTTCTCAAAAATCTCGGCCCCTTACGGGCAGGAAAGTCTTTTTTTGAAAAAGGAGTGGACGTTTTCCGCTTCGAACGTGGTAAGATAATTGAGTGGCGCAACTATCGTAACCAGGCGGACTTGATCGCCCAGTTGACAGAGCCTGCGGAGAGCACGATAATCAAGCCAGAGTAAAAACATTATTGAACAGGGTTAGGCTCCCTGGTCACCGTGACGCGTCCCCATCCCCATCCCCGACGTCGCGGCCGGTCAGGGGGCCACTTTTTTTTAAAGATCGACCCCGACCACCACCCCGCCCCAGACCAGGACCGTTTCCGACAGTTCAGCCTCCGCCAAATCGCTCCAGCCCACATGCAGGGAGGGAAGAAGATACAGGCCATGGGGCAGCGACACGGGAAGGGTCAAGGCGAGATCCACATCGTGGATATTGTCGTAACCCTCGTTGCCCTCGATCATCACCTTGAAGCCATACCCCAAGCTCATCTCCATCCCCAGCCATTCGGTCAAGGCAAAACCCTTGGTCAAAGCCGGCCGCACGTACAGGTGGCTGAAGTCACGGATGCCCTCAATGTCTTGCAAGCCAAAAAAATAGGAGAAGGCCAAGGAGAAATCTACCTGGGCCGCCCACTTGAACTTCAACAGGGGCTCGACGAACACGGGAAAAGTGCTGCCCGCCACGTCCTCGTCGGCGAAAGGAAAAAGGTACCAGCAAAGGCTGGCCTCAAGGCTGAGCAAGTCCCCGAGCTTTCGCTCGTATATGAAAATCAGATCCTGCTCGGCCCCCACCCCGGCCTTGATGAGTTCCGAGATGTTGCCGCCGCTGACCTGGAAAGCCCCCCAATAAGCCAGGCTCCAGCCCGTATCGGGCACAGCCCAGGTCACGCCGGGAGCCAGCAACATGTTCAGATCCCGCTGGCCATTTTCCTGGAAGATATTGTAACCACGGAACATAAAAGCCGACTGCAAAGACAACTCAAGGTTCAAACCCAAAGAATCTTCTTCGGGTTCTTCGGCAAAAACCGTGGGCGTTCGCAAGACCAGAAGCAACATCAGCAAGGGCCACCAAAACTTTCGAATATCCATACCGCCTCCCGAAACAAGCAGTCTCATCTCGGCACAGGATAACCTCGAGCCGGGGCCAGGTCCAATTAGTGGATAGCGTTTTCGAATCAGGAAGATCAGGAAGAAGCGTGCATCAAACGACGAGCCCTGGTCGCAGAAAAGCCATGGACATGCGCTCCCTGGTTTCCTTCGCGCCCATGGGGCAAAACCCGACGGGCCTCGGCCAAAAAGACCTTTTGGCGCTGGTCGCGCTGACTCAACTCCTGATGTACCACCTTGGCGCTCCGACCCAGGACCCGCGCAACGGTCCAGGGCGTAAGCATGTGGGACCGATTGGCCCAGACGTTGCGGCCAACAATTCGAAGCACGTCGTCTAAGACACTCAGGGCGGTTCCGGGCCGACCCACGATGGCAAACGTGCCCTCGGCCAGCAGTTCTTCGGTACTCGGCCCGGTCATCGCGGTCAGCAGGTCAACCGCCCGGGTATGGGGCTTGTCGGACAAAAGGCGGACCAGCACCCGATCAAAATCGTGAGCATGTGCATCTGATCCACCCAAAGCCACGATGGGTTTGAGCCGCAGTTTGTGAATGCGATCGGCCACCTGTTGCAGATAGGGATACCGGTTCCAAAGTTCGGCGGGCAAACCCCTGCCTAAGGCCAGCTGATTGTGCAGCCACAGGTAGGTCTCCAGCAATTCGGTGCTGGCCACGGGAAAACCACCGTTGACGGTTTCAATAAAGGGCGCGCGGCCGATGATTTCGAAGGTTTTGTCCACGGAGAGTTGATGACCATCCATGGGATGAGCCAAAGCATAGGCCCAACCCCGCTCCGCGCAATAGTCCATCACGCGCCTGGTTTGGGGTTCGAAACGACCCGGTGCCCGGCAAGACTGGAACAAACCGTCGAGCTGGGCCTGGTTCAAGCCGGTATGAGGCGACGGCTTCGTACCGCCATAGACCAAGACCTCGGGGGCGACGCGATAGACGCCATCGACATCCTGCTCCACCGTGGCCACTTCAGACCCCACACACAAGCGCGGGTCCGCGGCGGCGGCCTCAAGCAAATCCTCTGGCAATTTATGGGCCCGCCAGTTGGCATGGTCGGTCACACAGATGATATCCACCGGCTTGGCGTGAACCCTGGGGTCCAAAAGGGCGGTCAACTGCTCGACCCTGGTGAAGCACTCACTCCATCGGGCCTGCGTGTCCTTACCCAGGACATCTTTCAAGGCTTTGGAAATAACCGGATCGAGTTCGGAGGCCGGACCACTGGAGGCCCGGGTGTGGATATGTGTTATCGCCAAGGCTGGGTATTTCATTTGCTGCCTCCTGAAGTCATAAGTCCCGCCTTCAAGAGCCTTAAGCAATATTCATTCCAGACAGACAACCCGCACTAAAACAATTAGTTACGAAAGGGACAAAACCACTCCGGTGTTGTCGTATCTCACCCTGTGCCACACGCGCACACCCTCGGAAGAGACCAATTACAACTGCCCTTGCACCTTGGTCTGGGCCACTTCCGCGGGAGGCCGAGCCCAGCGACAAACCGCCACCACGAAACGCTGGCCGGCCTCTTCCGTGCGAACTTCAGAAGCCACGGGGGGGCGGTGGCTTATAGGACCTGCTGGGAATAACGGCGACCATCATCGTCTTCTCCCAATCCGGCCAGTCAGGAATCTCGATTTTCACGCTCAATTGCCAGGTCAGTCCATTGTATCTAAAGGCAAAACTGGGAAATGCATCATCCGGGATGTTGAACTGGAAATCTTTCTGCAAGAGCCTGCCTTGACTCATGGCTCGCCGGTTTTCTCCGTCGATAGAAGTGGTGAAGTTCCGCGAGAAGACCGTGTGGTACGCAGTGACCTTTTTCCGACTATCCCCGAGGATTTCCTGGGTCGCCGATTCTATACATTTGAGTTCGGCAAAAATATTCTTGACGCCCAGGCCCTTTCCTCCTTCGACGGACACCTTCACCGGCAAGACGCCACCCGGATGAGTCACGTAAAAAGGGAGGTACACCGAAACCTTGCCCAGCTTGCGAGAAGCCAGCAGCCGACGCAGCGGTTGAAATGAGGGCACACCGACACCAATGAGGAAGCCGAATGCCTCAAACAGCAAACGAATGCCATCAAAATCAGAGTAGACGATGTGCTGAAACCCGCTCATGAAGCACACGCTCGCAACGATAGCCCCCAGCACAATTTGCTGGTTGCTACCTTTTGATTCGCTTTGAGAGGAAGGCCTCATGAAACTGCCTCCCGCGTAGTAGTTGCTCACCGGTCCAGGCTCAAGCCCAAAAGGCTTCTTGTCCGAGGGGTCCAAAGCCCAGGGAATGTCAGCCTGAGCCTTGATGGTCCAGTGGATTGAAACCACCTTGCCTTCGTAGGTACAGGGTCCGCCAGATGTTGGTAAACTAAATCGATAAATGTATTTGTGGTCAGCTTTCCAGGTACCTCGAAAAAGCGTAACGGCAGGCCCGGAACCACTACTCATCTCACCGTTGCCGCTGGTGTACCAACTCGTACTCAACACCAGGCCTTTACACTTGCAGTCCTTGTTGACCTGCACGCGCACTTGGCCCGTGATCTTTTCCAACTGGCGAAAGCGTGTCTTGTCGAGAATCAGATAAATATCACATTTGGACATGAGCCACCCATTTATCAGAACAAACCGAGGACTTGACGATGCTATCCTGCGCCACACGCACACACCCTAAAAAGAGACCGATTACAACTGCCCTTGCTGCTTGGCCGCCAACAAAACCTGTACCATCAGGTCTGTGACCGAGGAATGATTGTCGGAAGAACCCGAGGACTTTTTCACCGCCTTCATGGCGCTCTGCCCTTCGGTGTAAACCGAGCGACAAAGGCGCTCATCGAAGAAGGCCTTCGGTGCCAGTTTGCGCAGGATGTCGACCAGGGTCAAAAAACTCTGCTGCTTGGTCTGGGCCATGCGGCTACCCAGACCCTGATAGCGTACGCGATTTTCTCTGAAGAGCAGGGTCCGACGCGCGTCCTTGGGCACCAGATACAAAACCTGCTCGCGAGCCGGTTGACCGGCGTCCGCAATCTTTCCGCCCGTGCTCCGGTTTCCGATGGGCACACGGAGGCTGCTCTCTTTTTCGGCCTTTGGATCGGCTTTGTGTACTGCTCGGATCAATGCCTGGATCTCGGACCAGGCCAGTTCCTGCTTCACCTTGCGCTCATCCAGTACAAGCAGCCCTTGTTCTCTCAGCCGGAAATCCCGCACGGTGATGAGCGCCTCCGGTTCCGGCACCAGACCCATGTCCAGGGTGATGACCCGATGGCCCTGCTCCATCAAGATCTCCACCAGGCCCCCGGCCTCCTCCGCGTCCATATCCTGTCCGACGATGAGCGGCAGGGGGCCGGATAGCTGCATGCTCAGGTCATAAGCCGTCATGCCGAAATGGGAAGCCAGGGACTGGGCCACTTCCGCGGGAGGCCGTGCCCAACGACAAACCGCCACAACGAAACGCTGACCGACTTTTTCGCCGCTGACCCTGGAAGCCACCGGCTTCGGAGGTGAAAACCCAGCGGGCGGCGCGCCTGGTTTCAAGGGCGCAGGCGGGCGGCCCGGCGTCAAAGGTGCCAAAGCTGGAATCGCATCAGCCACAGATGCCGCCGCCACAGAAGCCATCTCCTCCACCTCCGGGAGCGTGTCCCCCTTCTGCGCCGGGGCCATGCGGGAAGCCATAGTCGCGGGAGGCTTATAGGACCTATCGGGAATGACGGCGATCATCATCGTCTTCTCCCAATCCGGCCAATCAGGAATCTCGAGTTGCACGCTCAGATACCAAGTCAACCTATTGTGCCCCAATTTAAAACTGGGGGCTGCATCCTCGGGAATACTCACGCGGATATCTTTCCGCATGGACCCGCCCTTGCTCATGGCGCGTCGGCCCACCCCATCCACAGAAGAGGTAAACCTGCGTGAAAAGACCGTGTTGTGCCTCGTGACCGACGACCGACGATGGTCATCGCTCATGCTGCGGGTTTGCTCGTAGGTCGCTGCTTCAACAGCCTTGAGCGTAGTAAAAACCTTCTTGATCACCTGACCCTTACCACCCTCCACGGTCACAGTCAGCGGCAACTCCCCCCCTGGATGTACCATGTAGGATGGCAAGTACACCGAGACCTTGCCCAGCTTGCGAGAAGCCAGCAATCGTCGCATCGGCGAAAAGGCCGCCAACCCGACGCCCACGGCGATGGCGAAAATCTCCAACAACAAACGGGTCATGGAAAAAGAAGCGTTGAGCAAGTGCGCCAGGATGCTCATGGAGACTATGGAGGTGATGATGATCCCCAGGATAGTCTGCTTCGTCTGCCGCAAGGATACAGTTTGAGCGGTGGGCGGTCGAAAAGATCTCCCAGCGAAGTAATTGCTCACCGGCCCCGGCCCAAGGCTGAATGGCTTTTTGTCCTTGGGGTCGATGGCCCAGGGGATGTCTGCTTGCGCCTTCAGGGTCCAGTTGACAAAAATCAACTTACCATCGTAGGTGCAAGGTCCGGCAGGCGTCGCCATACTGAAGGGATATTTGTATTCTTTGCCGGCCTTCCATGAACCGCGAAAAAGCGTAATATTGTGGCCGTCGCCAGCGTCAAGATCTCCTTTGCCCTTGGTTAACCACCTCGTACTCAGCACCAGCTCCTTGCACTTGCAGTCCTTGTTGACCCGCACACGCACTTCGCCCGTGATCTCTTCCAGTTGGCGAAAGCGCGGCTTGTCGAGATGCAGAAAGATGTCGCATTTAGACATGAGCCACCCGTTCTTCAGAAGAATCCTGAGATTTGATGATGTTATCGGGTAGCGAAGGAAGCTTCAAGCCGGACAAATGGGGTGAGGTTATTCGAACTTATAGCCCTTCTTGACGGCCTGGGAGCGGATGGAGTCGATCATGGCGGCGTCTAAGGTCTTGGTGCCCGACTTCGCCTGCTCTTTTTGCTTTTTGGCCACATACTTTTTGCGCTCGACGTTGAGCTTTTGGATCTTCTTTTGAATCTCGGCTCGCTTGGCCGACTGCGCTTTTACGTAGGCCTCGCGCTGCTTGCCGTCCATCTTGCGCATGGGTTCGGGCAGGTCATCGGCCTCCATTTCATCGAGCTTGACCTTCTTGTCCTTGACCGCATCGGCCAGATCCCAACCCGAGTTGGAGTAAGCCGCCGAGGACTTGTAGACCGCTCGTTCGGCCATGACCGCCGGCGCGGCCGACTTCGCGTTGCTATCCTGCGCGGCCTGACGCATCTTGGCCTTGCGCCCTCGCTTGCCGTAGCCGATGTAAGTCTTGTTCATCTCCCCGCCCAAGCGCGCGATTTCAGCGTCCTGGGGGGCTGCGATCTGAGGGGCTCTGCGATTCTGATCGATGTTCATGAAATGCCCGTCGGCCAGAACCGCACCGTCTTTCCAGAACGTACGCACACCCTCGTCAAACTTACCGCAAAAGATGGTGTTGATCATGATGCCCTGGCGAATGGCCTGCTTGCAGGATATTTTGTAGGACACGTTGCCCTGATTAAATGCTTCATTGCCGGCGATGACGATGACCTTCAGATCGCCGGGACGCTTGCTCCATTCGAGCTTTTGGGTCGCCACCGAGATCACCTGGCCGCAAAACTCATGACCGCCGTTGGTCCTCAAAGCGAAGAGTTCTTCGGAGACCTTGTCCAAATCCGTGGTCAAGGACTGGATGATGCGGATGTAGCCTTCGGACGCGGGCAGGCTGTCTTTGCCATACTCCATGAGCGCCACTTCGATCAGCGGCCGGGAGCCTGCCTTTTTCGAAGCGATGAACTCATTGACGATCTTCCAAATCTGCGTCTTGGCCTGATCGATGAGTCCATCCATCGAGGAACTGGTGTCGAGCAGCACGGCAATCTGCACCTTCGGCCTGGCGGCCTGGGCCAGAGCCGGCAAGGTCAAACCGATCGCGATGAGGGAAACAAGCAAGATCTTCGATAATTTCATGGGTTTACCTCCTTATGGGCTTATGGGCCTAATGACGCACCACAGGACAAAAGGGTCTTCATGCGGTCTATTCGGTCTGTTCGAATTGCATGATGATACTTGCCCGAGACGCCTGCAAGATCTTGAATTTGGCTTTGCCGGCTGCCTCCCCCAGTAGCGCTTGGATTTCCAC
>JAFCZJ010000253.1 GCA_019314375.1 Deltaproteobacteria bacterium
TCGGCGCAACGGGAGGTTCAGGTTGAGCCCGCGGATAAAGAGGGATGGCAGGTGTCGGCATTACCGGATTTGGGCATGGCCGCCCCTGCCCAAATCCCAACCGCCAAGCTGGGCAGCACGGTCGTACAAAAGCTGGCGCTGGAAAGCGAGATCCCGGCATCCGGTCTGCCCATCGAATTCGAAAGCCGGCGGGCCTTGGGTTTCATCCGGCGCAGCACCTACCCCGCCAACGACTGGATCTGGAACTTCGACGTACGCTGCCCCGACGGCTCGGAAAACTGCCGCGGTCAAGAATCCAGCCTGGCCCAAGCCATCGAATCCTGTGCCACGGCTTGCCTGAAATACGAACGAGAGTGAGTTGACTTGCCCCGACTCCTCAGTGTAAGCATATCCACCGTGACATGCGCCTGTAGCTCAGCTGGATAGAGCAGCGGCCTTCTAAGCCGCAGGCCATAGGTTCGAGTCCTATCAGGCGCGTTTTAAAAAAAGAGGGTTCCATGCCCAAACGGAATGTGCTCCTTTCCTTTCTGCTCATGCCTGCTTTCTTTCTGGCTGCTTGCGAGACGAAACAGCAAAACGATCCGACGGTCGACACCTCAAGTCCCTCAGGTGTCATACAAAAACAAAACGACAAAAAAGCCGATGACGACCTGCCCTTCAGGGCGATGTTGACCTCGTCGCGATTTGAGAAAGAAATACATGCGGCAGCCCAGGGAGAGCTCCGCCCGGCAAGTAGCGCCGTAAAGTTTCGGTGGGACTTCTCCGCCGACAAATCTTACCTCTACGACTTCCGTCAAAAAGTCGTATCCAAAAGCTACGGCGAAACAAATCGCGACAGCAGCGCGAGCCTGAACGGCAGATTGAGCATGAAGAGTAAGGGCGACGGCACGGCCGACATGGGCTTAGATCAAATGCGCGCCCAGATGAACTTCGGCCAAAAAAAAGAACCGAAAACCAAGCCCTTGAAAATACCCCCCATGGCAATGCCGGGCATCTCGGAAGACGGCAGCCTGCCGGCCGGAAGCAATCCGCAGGCCATCCTGACCCGATTCCTGTTCCCCTTTCCCGAAGAAGCGCTGGCAACAGGAGCCACGGCCCAAATCCCGCTCCACGTACCCTTTAATGCAGGGGGTTCCCCGCTCACTGTGAAGGGCGAAGCCCGGGTCAAAATGATGGGCCTGATCGAACGGGATGGCCGAACACTCGCCTGCCTGGAAGTGACCTACGATATTTCGGATCTGGACGTACCCAAAGAACTGAACGGCGATTACGGATGCTCGACACGCGGCCGAGCCCTGATATTTTACGACGTAAAAGATCGCGCCCTTGAATCCGCCGACATGGCCATCGTCATGGGCATCCGCGCATCCGTGCCGAATTCACCCATCCAAACCGCCATGGACAACGACTACCACATCCAAATCGTCCGCAAACGATAAAACCAAGAAGGGCATGTTACAAAGCCTTCACTCAAACCCTGGATTCCCCGTCGTATCATCTCTACAGATCTACAGATGCCGCGAACGGAGGATCTTGAAATGCGAAGAAACAGCTTGCTGACAATCGTCGTGGTTTTTTCGGTGCTGGGTTTTGCCGAGGCGCAGGTTCCCACTTTTCATGCCGCGCCGAACTACATCGTCCCGCAGAGTCGGGCATACTCTTTCTCGGCCTCGGCGATGCCGCACCATGCCCGGATGCCCCAACGCGTCCAGGTCACCGAGGTGCAGGTCGGGGTTGTCATCCTTGAGCAGGTGGCCACCACCACCATGGACGTGCATCTTTACAATCCGTCCCGACGGCGACAGGAGGCGCAATTGCTGATCCCGGTGCCGGATGGCGCCACGCTGATGGGCTTCGACTTCCACGGGAAGGCCAAGGAGCCCACCGCCAAGCTTTTGCCCAAGGCGGAAGCCAAACGAACCTACCAGGCCATCGTGGCGCAGGTACGGGACCCGGCCCTGCTGGAGTTCACCGGCATGAACTTGATCCAGTCCTCCGTCTTTCCGCTCGAAGCCCGGGGCAGCCAAAAGATACGCATCACCTACGAGCATCTCCTGTCCGCCGACGGAAACCGGATCGACTATGTGCTACCGCGTAGCGAGTCGCTGGACTTCTCAGTGCCCTGGACCATCGCGGTGGAGATCAAGTCCAAGCGACGCATCTCGACGGCCTACTCGCCCAGCCATGAGATCAAAACATTGCGCCGGGGCGACAAACGGATCACCGCCCTTCTGGCTGAGCATGACCGGTCCAAACCGGGCCCGTTCCGTCTTTCTTTCCTGCTGGAAACGGGCGGGGTAAGCGCCTCCCTCTTCGCCTACCCGGATCCGAAAACGGGTGGCGGCTACTTCCTCCTGCTCGCCGGCGCGCCAGGGCCCAAGGACAATTCACCCTCAATCAAGCGCGAGCTTACCGTGGTGCTGGATCGCTCGGGCAGCATGAGCGGCAAAAAAATCAAGCAGTCGCGCAAGGCGGCGCTGCAAGTCCTGTCGGGTCTCAATCCAGGAGAGACCTTCAACCTGCTCGCCTACAACGAATCGCTGCGCTCTTTCTCCTCCAAAGCGGTTGAAAAAACGGAAGAGAGCATAAAAAAAGCCCGTGCCTGGCTCGAAGGCATGCAGCCTCGCGGGGGGACCAACATCCACGACGCGCTGGTCGAGGCCCTGCGACGAAAGCCCGCGAAGGGCAGCCTGCCCATCGTGATCTTCCTCACCGACGGCCTGCCCACCATCGGCCAGACCTCGGAACAGGCCATCAGCGATTTGGCGACCAGGGCAAACCCAGCCAAGCGGCGCATCTTCACCTTCGGCGTGGGTGTGGACGTCAACACCCCGCTCTTGACGAAGATCGCCTCGGAAACCCGCGCCTTCGCCACCTTCGTGCTTCCCGGCGAGGATGTCGAACTCAAGGTTTCCAAAGTCTTCAACTCCCTCAAAGGACCTGTGCTGGCAAATCCTCAACTGGGGGTAATCGAGCAGGGGCGGGTGCGGGATTTGCTTCCCCAAAAACTCCCCGACTTGTTCGAAAAGGATCAAATGGTGGTCTTGGGCCGCTACCTGGGCGAAAAACCCATCGCCTTCGAAATCAGCGGAAACTACCTGGGCCACCAAAGAAGATTTTCGGTAAAATTCGATCCTCAAAGGGCCAGCACCAAGAACGGCTTCGTGCCCCGACTCTGGGCCAGCCGGAAAATCGCCGCCTTGACCGACGCCATCCGCTCTTCCGGTGCCGACACGGCTCATGTGGCCATGCGATCCGCCAAGCCCATCCACCCGCGGTTCAAGGAGTTGGTGGACGAAATCGTACTTCTCTCAACGGAGTTCGGGATCCTCACCGAGTACACCGCCTTTCTGGCCCGCGAAGGGACCGACCTGGGGAGCAGAAGCGAAGTACTGGCCACCGCCCGCCACAACTTCAAAACCCGAGCGGTACGCACCCGGTCAGGCTTGGGCTCGGTCAACCAGGACATGAACCGCCAGTTCCAGGCCAGGCAACAAGCGCTCAACCCCGGCAACGAATACTGGGACCAAAACATGAACCGGGTCAGCATCACCAACGTGCAACAAGTCAACGATCAAGCCTTCTACCGACGCGGCAAACGCTGGGTGGACAGCAGGCTGGTGGAAAAAGAGCGCGGCCAAAAGCCCAAAAAGGTCATTCGCTTCGGCTCAAAGGAATTCAAACAACTGGCCGAGCGACTGGCCAAGGAAGGCCGGCAAGGATCCATCTCACTGCGCGGAGACATCCTCATGCAGGTGGACGGAAAGTCGGTGCTTGTCACCAGTATGCCTGCAAGCAAATAGAAACAGGGGACGAAGATCCTCTCGATTGATCCCGCCCGCGTCGGCGTGATATCTCTGCTCCATCCGGCTTCGATAAGAGTCCCGGAGGGGAGCTGCGCATGATGGACACGAAGACATTTGAACTGATGATTGACAAGGGCGAAATTGATACGGTGATTGCGGCCTTTCCTGACCCCTTTGGGCGCTTGATGGGCAAACGCATCCCGGCCCGATTTTTTGCCGAGCAACATCTCCAAGAAAAAAGTCCGATCCATGCTTGCGACTACCTTTTGACGGCGGACGTGGAGTTGGAGCCGCTCCCCGGCTTTGCTTTCTCCTCTTGGGAGCAGGGTTACGGCGACATGGGGCTGGTACCCGACATGCGGACTCTTCGGCTTGTCCCCTGGCTGGAAGGCAGCGCCCTGGTGCTTTGCGACCTGGTGGATCATCAGGGTACGCCCGTGCCGGTCAGTCCCCGCGAAATCTTGAAAGCCCAAATTCGGGCCTGTGAGAAAAAGGGCTTCTCACCCATGATGGCCTCCGAGCTGGAGTTCTTCCTGTTTCGGGGCGATTTGCGATCGTTACGCCAAAGCGGCTTTCGCGACATGGAGCCCAGCACCGACCACATCATCGACTACGACATTTTGGGCACCACCGCCGACGAGCCACTCTTGAGAGAAATCCGTCAACAGATGCCCTTGGCGGACATCCCCATCGAGAGCTCCAAAGGTGAATGGGGCAAGGGCCAACACGAGGTCAACTTCGTCTACGGCGGTGCTTTGGAAATGGCCGACCGCCACGTGGTCTTCAAGCAAGGCGTCAAGCTGCTCGCGGCCCATCACGAGGTATCGGCGACTTTCATGGCCAAGGTCTCCGAACAGATGGCCGGCTCCTCCTGCCATATCCACACCAGCCTCTTGAGCCAAGACAAGAATGTCTTCTGGGATGACGCATCGAAGCGACCCAGCGACGCCTTCGGCCACTTCCTGGCCGGATGCATGAAGCGAGCGCGTGAGCTCTCGCTGTTTTTCGCCCCCAACCCGAATTCCTACAAGCGCTACCAGTCAACCAGCTTCGCGCCGGTCAGCGTGGCCTGGGGCACCGACAACCGAACCTGTGGATTCAGGGCCGTGGGCCAGGGTTTGGGCATGCGCATTGAAAACCGAATTCCAGGGGCCGACGCCAATCCTTACCTGGCCTTTGCCGCCACCCTGGCCGCCGGGCTCGATGGCATGGAGCACAAACTCGAGCCCG
>JAFCZJ010000130.1 GCA_019314375.1 Deltaproteobacteria bacterium
CTAGCAACGCTGCCACCGGGAATTTGAGACTCGAATTCCCATCCAACAGCTAACACAGACCAACTTTCAGCCAGACACCCGGCACCGGTGCGTCCATTCGCTGAATTCCTTCAGACATCAAACCAATCAGAACGAATTCCTGACAACCGATGGAGAGAAAGAACGAGCCGTTTCGAAAAATCGCCGGCCCCGCCACCTCGAATTTTTCGAATCCATTCGAATCACATGGCACCCGGCCAGCACCCGGGGGTGCCCGAGGATGTGGTGAATTGGTCCTGACGCTCGGGCCTCTTGGCCAAGGTCTTGGCCACCATGCCCTGATCCCAGGCCGCCTTGGCCTCTTGAATGCCTTGCTTGTCCGACTCCTTGCTCCACGGGGCCTAGCAAGGTCTGCTTTGGGTCGTCTTGTGAAGAAACAGGCTTTCTGGCAAGATACGATCATGCGTACTTTTATCGGTTTTCTTCTTGCAGCTGCGGTGCTGTTCGGCCTCTTGGCCTGCACCATCGACGGCGACTATAAACTCAGCCTGATCTTTCCCTCCGACGAGGCTCGACAAGCCACGGAACGGGTGGAGGTTTGGGCGCTGGATCCCGGAGGAGGAACCTGTGAGGAACTCATCGAAGGCAGCGTCTCCCCGGGGGAAATGACCGAGTACGCCCGCCTCGTGATCCGAACATCGAACCCTGAGGACGCAGGCGATCTTCGAGAAATCCCGGAAGGGAACGTGCTGTTTTTCGCCGAAGGCCAAACGGCGGACGCCGCGGTCATTCTGCGCGGCTGCTTAAGAGAGCAAGTCAAAGGAAGCAACGATTTGCAGGTCACCGTCAATCTGGAGTTAATCTGCGGACCGGTGCCGGAGAAAGAAATAACCGACAACGGTGTCGACGACGATTGCGACGGCACGACCGATGAAGAGGAATGCACCGAAAACACCGATTGCGAGGACGGCAACGTCTGCACTGCGGACTTCTGCATCGGCGACTTGTGCCAACGCACAAACATGGACGGCATCGACTGCAATGACGACAATCCCTGCACCACCGGAGACATTTGCAACGCTGGTGTCTGCCTTGGTGAAGACCGTGACTGCAGCGACTTCGATGGCCCCTGTGTCTTGGGTGCCTGCAACCCCTCCACGGTGGAGTGTGAATCGGTCCCCCGCGAAAACGGCACATCCTGTGAAGATGGGATGTACTGCTCGATGGACGACGCCTGCCTGAATGGTGCATGCAGCGGGAGGGCGCGAATTTGCGGCGACGACGACCCCTGCACCCGCGACTGGTGCGACGAGGCGCTGGGTGATTGCGCCCACGCCCTTGAGGCCATCCCCGACGCCGAAGGACCCCAGGGCGATCCCACCTGCGACGATTTGCTGGACAACGACTGCGACGGACTGACCGACACGCAGGATCCCAACTGCCGAAACTGCACCCATGCCGAAGACTGCGAGGACAACAATCCCTGCACCACGGACCTCTGCGGTGCCGGGGACTGCTCCAACCTGCCGGTGGTTGACGGAACCGCCTGCGAAGACAATCTTTTCTGCACCGTGGATGAACGCTGCACGGAAGGGGTCTGTCTGTCATCTTCGCGGGATTGCTCGGTTCTTGATGACGCCTGCCACACGGGGATCTGCGTCGAAGCCGAGGACCAATGCAGTGCCCTGCCCAAACCCGACGACACCTCTTGTGAAGATGGGCTCTATTGCACGGTAGGAGACCGATGTCTGTCCAGCCTGTGCACACCGACCGGGTCTCGGGTCTGTGACGACTCCGACTTTTGCACGGTGGACAGCTGCGACGAAGATCTCGATCGCTGCGATTTTGTCCTCGCCCCCCGTCCGGGAGAAGAGGGCCCTCCCGGGGACAATTCCTGCTCGAACGGCCAGGACGATGACTGCGATGGACAAACCGACGAAGAGGACGGCAACTGCAGCGATTGCCTCCATGATGAAGACTGCAACGACAACAACGACTGCACCACCGACACCTGCACGGTCAACGGCCTGTGCCAAAACGAAGCGGTGACGCAAGGAAGCGAATGCGACGACGGCGATCCCTGCACGATGCACGACGAATGCCTGGGTGACTACTGCAGCGGTGCCCCGCGCGACAGCGACCAGGATGGCCATGTGGACGTGGCTTGCGGCGGAGATGACTGCGATGACACGACGGCAAGCGCCCATCCTGGGCTGTTCGAAGGGCCCGATGGAAGCCCGAGTTGCGTGGACTCGCTCGACAACGACTGCGATGGCAAAACCGATTTGGCCGACACCCTTTGCTGGAGACGGATTTGCAGCCAAAACGGATGGTGCTGGGAAAACCCCCTGCCCCAGGGCAACGGCCTGATGGGCATCTGGGGCTTTTCCCAAGATGATGTCTGGATGGTGGGCAGGAGCGGCATCATCCTGCACTGGGACGGCCTGACCCTATCGAAAATCGAATGGCAGGGAACCCCGGAAGCCCTGTACGACGTCTGGGGCACCGCGCCGACTGACATCTGGACCGTGGGCGCGGAAGGCTTCCAGGCTCACTTCAATGGCACGATCTGGTCACCCACACAGGACTTGGGGGAGAAGTGGATTTACGGCCTCTGGGGATTCGACGCCGAAGACATCTGGGTATCGGAAGCCAGTGGCTATGTACACCACTACGACGGACAGGATTGGACCGATATTTACACGGGCAACAGCTCGCGTCTCTTGGGCATCTGGGGCCCGGACCCCGAAAACCTCTGGGCGGTCGGCTGGGAGGGTGCCATCCGCCGAAGAAGCGGTAGTGCTTGGCACGGAGAAAACAGCACAACGTCCGAAAATCTCCACAGTGTCTGGGGTGTGTCGATCGACGACGTCTGGGCCGTGGGGGACATGGGCACAACGCTTCGACGTCAAGGAGGTAGTTGGGCTCGGGTCGAAGCCGGTGTGATCGTTAATCTCTACGATGTCTGGGGAGTCAGCGCGAACGATGTTTGGGCGGTCGGCGAGGAGAACAACATCTTGCACTTCGACGGCTCGGACTGGACAAAGGCTGGGCCGCCTGCGACCCGAGGCATCTTCTGGAGCGCCGATGGCGACCTCGATGCCGTGTGGGGCTCCTCGGCTGATGACGTCTGGGCGACAGGTTCCGGCGGCACCGTGTTGCGCTACGACGGAAGCGATTGGACCAACCTGACCGCCGGGCACCGGAACACGCTTTACGGCGTCTGGTCCTGGAGCGAAGAGGATGCCTGGGCGGTCGGCAAGGGATGCACCATCCTGCGCCGCGATTTAACCACCCGCGTCTGGGAGTCCAATCCGGTGGCGGGCTGCACCGAAGACTTACTCGACATCTCCGGTGCGACGGCGGACAACATCTGGACGGTCGGCGGGAACGGCCTGATTCTAAAATGGGCCGGAACCACCTGGACCCCCGTGACCAGCAACACGACCACGCAGCTCAATGGAGTCTGGACGCTGGATGCCAACCAAGCCTGGGCGGTGGGAGACGATGGCGTCATCCTGCGCTACCTGAACGGTCAATGGAGCGCGACACCCAGCGGCGTCACCTCCGACCTGAACGCGGTCTGGGCTTATTCCGCGGATGTGGCCATGGCGGTGGGCGATCACGGTGTTGTTCTCCTCTGGGACGGGACCGACTGGAATCCCGTGATCAGCGGCACCGAAGTGACCCTGACTGCGATATGGGGTTCCGCCCAAGATGACGCCTGGATAACCACATCGGCGGCCTATAACGAAACCGCCAGGATGTTGCACTGGAACGGCAGCAGCATGCTTGGCGAAAACGGCACCGTGACGGGACCCCTGCTGGCAATTTGGGGCAAATCCTCACAAGATGTTTGGGCGACCGGGCTCGGCATCTTGAGCCACTACGACGGCACCAACTGGTCGCCGGTTGACCCCGAAGTCGACACCTTGATAACGGACATCTGGGGCGACCCCCAGGGCAGTATCTGGATCGTGGGCGGGTCAGGCAGTATACTCCAGTACAAGCAATTGTAGGATGCCAAGGCAGGAGAAAATCAATGAGGCACAAAAACTCGCTCCTCTTTTGCTTTTCCTTCGTGACTCTGTTGGCCCTGTCCGCCCAGGCAGCCGAACCAACGTCCGTGCTCATCGACAAAGCAGCAAAGAAATACGCCGATTTGGATTTTGAAGGCTCGGCCGGCTTGCTGGACTTGGCCCTGGCAAATCCCGGCAACTCAAGCGGGCAGCTGGTGCGCATCCACCACATGAAAGGCCTGATCTTCGGTGCCCTGGGTCGTTACGACAAAGCAAAGAACTCTTTCGCGGTGCTCTTGGCCCTGGAGCCATCCTTCCGACTTGGAGCGAATGTGGCCCCCCGCGTGCGTGACCCCTTCAGGGCCTTGCTCTCCCAAAACCCGCCCCGCTTTGACGTGGGTATTCTGCCGCCTCCCACCGCCATCAAGGGCAAAGCCGTAATCTTCACCAGCCAGGTCAAAAACGACAGCCTGGGCATGGCCCACAACCTGGTCGTCCATTTTCGCCGCTCCTCGGGCCAGTATTCCAAAATCAACATATCCCTGTCCGGCCAGGGGGAATACCGAGTAAGCATCCCGGCTCCAATCTGGCAGGGCAAGAAACAACAAGGGCCCATTTCCTGGTACGCCGTGGTAGAAGACAAAAACGAGGCCCAACTGCGACGCTTCGGCGACGAATTGCACCCGCTGGTTCTTGAGGTAAGCGAGCAGGCAGTTGCACCGGCCATGGCCATGACCGAAGCAAGCTCGTGGTATGGCAAGTGGTGGGTCTGGGCCATTGTGGGTGGTGTTGTGGCCGCCGGCGCGACCACAGCCGTCGTCCTGAGTACCCCTAGCATCTCGGGCGGCCCCTTTGATTTCACAGTAGATCTCCAGTAGTTTCGGCGATCCGGAGCCCAATGCCACAAGACAAACCAAAAAATCCCCAAAAACAGCATCCCCTTAGCAGCCGACAATTTGGCAAATATCGCATCATCGCACGCTTGGCCACCGGCGGCATGGCTGAAATCTACCTGGCCTCCCAATCCAGCCTGGCCGGTTTCGAAAAGCTCGTCGTTGTCAAACGTATCTTGCCCAATCTGGCCGGGAAAAAACGCTTTGTGGATATGTTTTTGGACGAGGCCCGCATCGCCGCCATGCTCAACCACCCCAACGTTGTGCAGATATTCGACCTGGGGCGCATCGACGGCCACCTGTACATGGCCATGGAGTATCTGTCAGGCGAGAGCATGTCCACGGTGGTCAAATCCGCCCGGCGCCAGAACCGGTCGATTCCTCCCCACATCGCAGCGGGCATGATCCTGCAGGCCGCAGAGGGCCTGCAGCATGCCCACACCTTGATCGCTCCCGACGGCCAGCCCGCGAACATCGTCCACCGGGACATCAGCCCGCAGAATCTCTTTGTGCTCTATGATGGCGGGGTGAAGGTGGTGGACTTCGGCATCGCCAAGGCCGCTCAGCGCAACACCAAGACTCGCACAGGCATGCTCAAGGGCAAGTATTCCTACATGTCGCCTGAGCAGATTCAGAGCAAGAGACTGGACGGACGGAGTGACGTATTCGCCCTGGGCGTGGTGCTCTGGGAACTTCTGACCAGGCGCAAACTTTTCAACCAAGAGAACGATCTGGACCTGCTCAAGGCCATCACGGAAAAAGACGCCCCGATGCCCCGCACGATCAACCCCGGCATTCCGCCGGAGCTAGAGCGCATCACGAGCATGGCCCTGCAACGCAATGTCGAGGACCGCTACGAATCGGCCGCTGCTCTGCGCGCGGCCCTGGCCGCCTTCCTCAAGGCCAGCCCGCATGCGAGCGACACAGTAGCCATCGGCAACTTCATGCAAAAGTTGTTCGTCGATCGCATCAAGACCAAGCGCAATCTCGTAGAAGGAGCCAAAGCTGCGGACAGGGGCCTGGACGACGACTTTCTTTTCGGCGACATCAGTCAGTATTTGTCCGACACGGAGCATTCCATCCCCTCAACCACACCGGCGGGGCCACCCAGCGGCGAGTCGGCTGCCATCGCAACCTCGGTGCCCCGGAGCAGGCACTCGTTCTTACTGCTCATTATCGCCCTGGTGCCCCTGATTTTTCTTGGGGTGGGCCTGGGTTTGTTCTGGGAGCGACTCTTCCCCCCTCAGGCTCCAAAACCCAAGCCAGACATCGCAGCAGGCATTGCAGACGCCGGTGTCAACGCAACCAAAAACGACGTCATCGGCGACATCGAGGTCAGCAACTTCATCGACGGAGGCACCGAATCCGACGACGGGAATGCAACTGCCGCAACGACCGACCCAGGCGACAAACCGCATCCACAGTCGGCCTCACTGAATCCCGAGAACAAGAAAAACCGCAAACGACGAAGACAAAAACGCAAACGAATCGACAAGCCCAAAAACACCAAGGGGACCAAGGCCGGCCCCCCGGGCAAGCTGCGCCTGATGACCAACCCCTGGACCGAGATCTATTACAAAGGCAAGAAACAAGGCCAGACCCCGCTCGTCGACATCACGCTTCCCTCTGGGCGCATCAAACTCAAGGCCGTCAACAAGGAAGCAGGCATCGACCGCGTCCTGATTATCCAAATCCCATCCGGCGGCACAGTATCCAAACGTTTCAATCTATTTTAGGTTCTCCCAAATTGGGTGCCCAAATTGGGTGCCATGTGAACAGTGGAGTGAAGTGGAACCAAAGTGTTTGGTTTTCGGACACTGTGAGTTCTCCGAGTAGTAACAACACCTAGCGCGATCCTGAAAACTCCCGCATTTACCACCCCCTACGCCGGGACACATTGAGGCGTCCAAATTGGCAAGCCTTTTGCTTCTACAATTCGTCATGGGACGACGCCTTCGACACATGCAAGATCCAAACACGACCTTCGAGATCACCATTCGTGCGATTCAGGGAAGATTGCTCTTGCGTCCCTCGAAAGAACTCAACGAACTCATTTTGGGTGTCTTGGGTCGTGCTCTTGAGCGCCACAGCGGCATTCTTCTTCACCTTTTCGTGGTGGCATCCAACCACATGCATTTAATAATCACAGCACCGAACGTGCAATTGCTCTCTAGCTTCATGGCTTACCTCAACTCCAGCCTGGCCCGTGAGGCAGGACGGCTTCACCACTGGAGAGAAAAGTTTTGGGGTCGGCGCTACACTTCGATTGCCATTCTCGACTTCGATTGCCATTCTCGACGACAAGGATTTCCTCAAGCGGGCTGTCTACATTCTGTCCCACGGCTGTAAAGAGGGCCTGGTCCTGCGTCCCAGGGATTGGCCGGGCGTCAATTGCATCGAAGCAGTCACAAGAGGAAAGAAGCTATCCGGTGTTTGGTATGACCGCACAAAAGAGTATGAAGCCAGAAAAGCTGGCGTTGAGTATCGCCATGGTGAATTTGCAAAAAAGTACGATGTCCCGTTGAGCCCCTTGCCATGCCTCGAAGGTTTGAGCCAGGGAGAACAGCGCGCCTGGTACCGCACCCTCGTGGCGAGCATCGAACAAGAAACTCGCAAGCATTACGAACGGGAAGGCAAACGGGTCCTGGGTGTTCGCGGTGTGCTGAGACAAGGGCCGCACAGTCGTCCCAAGAAGGTCAAGCGATCACCGGCCCCGCTGTGTCACTGTTCCGACCCGGACAAATGGAGGGCGTATCGGGACAACTACAGATGGAACGTACGATTTCCCGAAAACTGCTTCCCGCCGCCACTCGCCTTCTGCGGGCTCGACCCACCTACCTAGCAACGCTGCCACCGGGAATTTGAGACTCGAATTCCCATCCAACAGCTAACACAGACCAACTTTCAGCCAGACACCCGGCACCGGTGCGTCCATTCGCTGAATTCCTTCAGAATTGCTGAACCCGCTACCCAAATTCTTCGAATCCATTCGAATCACATGGCACCCAATTTCGCTTCAGTGCGTCCATTCGCTGAATTCCTTCAGGCATCAAGCCAATCAGAACGAATTCCTGACAACCGATGGAGAGAAAGAACGAGCCGTTTCGAATCACATGACACCCAATTTCGGGATGCTTGCAAAGCATTCATTGGCGGTGTATTCAGGCGAGGTATATCCATTTTCGGAGGAAAGGACCTTGCGCGTGCGCTTGTCCGACATGCCAGAGCTGCCCAGCGAGGAGCATAATTTTTTTCTGCATCCGAATCGTCGCTTGAGCCTGGGCCCTGATGAACCGTCGCTCACTTATCAAAGCGCCGGCCGGGGCAGCGAAATCTTGCTGCTGCATGGACTTTGGAGCACGCCCTATTCCTTTCGCCACTTGCTGCGGCCTTTGTCCGAACAATTCAGGGTGATCTTGCCGGATCTCTTCAGTCCGATCCGCGAATCCCAAAAGTCGCGGCCATATGATCCCGCGGCCTTGGCCGGCCTCATCGACACAATCATCAAAAAAACAAACCTTGAGCGCCCCTGGTTGGTGGCCCACGGAGAAGCGGGTCTGGCCGGCCTGTGGCTTGCCCTGCATCAACCAGAGCGCATCGCCGGTCTGATGATCATCGGCACGGCCATCAAGCTGCCCTCTTCTTTGCGGGTGCGCGGCTGGCGCCTGAGTCGCTCCGGGGGGGTTGTTCGCTGGGCCAAACGGGCTTTCGCCGATCCAACCAAGACCGCCTTAGACATGCTGGACTACGCGGATCCGGCGGTTGCAAGCCGGCAAGAACTACGCGAGTTGGCCCGCGGCTGGACACACCTGCCCGAGGCCTTACTGCGCGCCCAGATCCTCACCGAAAGCTTGCGCCCTGCCTTTCGCAAAGAACTGCTGGAAAAACTCACCGCCGCATCGGGGCAAACCTTCCCGGTTCCGCTCAAATTGGTCTATGGAAAAGCCGACCGGGTGGCCGTGCCGGAGCAAGGCCAAGCATTGAACCGCGACTTTCCAGGCTCTGAATTTATGCTGTCGGAATCCAGTGGCGGTACGGTACAAATCGAGCAACACCAGTGGTTGACCGCCGCCATCACGGAAGCCGCAACCTAGACACAATCTCCTTGCAGAAAATCCCTGGCATTGCGAAACACAGCCAAACCCGCGCCCTCTTCAGGCAAATCGCTCAACCGTGTCCATCGTGGATGATGGGTGCGATGAACGAAGGCCTCGGGGTGGGGCATGAGCCCAAAGATACGCCCCGAGGAATCGCAAAGCGCGGCCGCGCCGCCGGGTGAGCCGTTGGGGTTGGCCGGATAAATCTCAGTCGGCAAGCCATCCTCGGCACCGGCGTATCGCAGGGTCAAAAGATGCTTATCCTCCAGGGCCTGCCCCAATTCGGCATCCGGCACCATCAGCTTGCCCTCACCGTGGCGCACCGGCAACTCCAAGTGATTCAGACCCCGCGTGAAGACACAGGGACTTTTTGTGTCCACCGAGAGGTGAACCCAGCGATTCTCAAAACGACCCGATGCGTTGTGCGTCAGACTGACGCACTGGGCCTGTTGCCCATCCAGCCCGGGCAAAAGGCCCAACTTGACCAAAAGCTGAAAACCATTGCAGATGCCCAAAATTAAATGACCCGCATCCACAAAGGCCCGCAATTCATCCCAGAGCCGAATTTCGCCATCGGCGATACAGGCATGTCGCACACGGTTCGCCCCTGCCCGAGCCGCGCCCAAATCATCACCGTCCATGAAACCGCCAGGCAAGCAAAGCAACTGAAAATCGCCGAAACGAACATCGCCGGCCATCACGTCCCAAATGGGCGCAATCCGCACCGAATCGAATCCCGCCAGTCGGCAAGCGAAGGCGGTCTCTCTTTCGCAATTGGTGCCGTTGCCTGCCATGACCAATGCTCGTGTTTTCGCCATGTCGTCACCAATCCAAAGGGGCCAGCCAGGCCCGCCGAAGTTGTTCCAGATCCACGTCCATCATGCGCCCACCACGGCTGCTCGCGACCTGCAATCGAGGCGCCGCCGTGACCTGTCCCACCCGAGCCCACAATCCGTCCAGTGAACCCAGCTCGTTCTCGAAGGCCTCGACCCGCTCCGGTGCCACCGTGACGACGAAGCGGCCCAGGCTCTCGGCATACAGCAAGTCGTCGTCGGCAAGAGACTCCGCCGGCAGCAGCGCCAAGTCCAGGCTGAGGCCCAGCGCCCCCGCGAAAGCGGTCTCCGCGAAGGCCACGGCCAGGCCCCCATCCGAGCAATCATGACAAGAGGCCACCAATCCCTTCTTCATGGCCTGGTGCAAAGCCCTGTATATCCCCAGGTGTTCGACGGGTCGAAAACCCGGCACCTCGCCCCCGCTCAAGCCAAGCTGGGCCAGGTACTCGCTTCCCCCCAATTCAGCACGGGTTCGACCCAGCACGTAAAGCAAGTGCCCTGCCTGCTTGCAATCCATGCTGACCGCCAGCCCTGCGTCGTCCATCAAGGCCAAGCAAGTATACAGCAAGGTGGGCGGAATGCTGATGCGCTCGCCATCGATGACCGCGTCATTCTTCATGCTGTCTTTGCCGCTGATGCAAGCGACACCATAGGCCGTACAGGCCTCGTACAGCGCCTGGTTCGCCCGCACCAACTGCCCCAATTTGAAATCACCATCCGGGTTGGTGGGCGAAAGCACCGGATCACACCAACAAAAATTATCCAGGCCCACGGCCCGATCCGGATCACCCCCCACGGCCACCACATTGCGCAAGGCCTCATCCACCGCCGCCGCCGCCATGGCACCCGCGTCAAAATCGCTGTACCGGGGACAAATGCCATGCCCCACGGCCACGGCCCGCATGGAGTCCAGCTTGGGCCGGAAAACCGACGCATCGCTGGGCCCATCGTCTCGGGCCCCCATCAGAGGCTTGATGACCGTACCGGCCTGCACCTCATGATCGTATTGGCGCACCCAGTAATGCTTGGAGCAAATATTCAGCCGGCCCAGGATGTCCTCAAGCAAAGCGGCGGGATCCGACAAGGAAACAGGCGCCACCTTTTGCGGAGTCACCGCTTGCCAGCGGGCCTCGAGCTCCATGGGCGGCAAGCCATCATGCAAAAAGTCCATCGTCAACAGGGCCACGGTTCGACCCCGATCGCGCACCCGGAAAAACCCATCGTCGGTGAAGTGCCCCAAATCCGTGGCCTCGACCTGATAGCGATCAGCCAACGCCAACAGGGCCGGCAGCTTGTCCGGCGGCACGGCCAACGTCATGCGCTCCTGGGCCTCGCTGACCAGGATCTCCCAGGCCGCCAAACCCTCGTACTTCAGTGGTGCCTTTGTCAGATCCAAGTCGCAGCCGCCCGTGGCCGTGCCCATCTCGCCCACGCTGGAACTCAAGCCCCCGGCGCCGTTGTCGGTCATGGCGCTGTAAAGACCCTCGTCTCGGGCCACAAGCAGAAAATCAAACATGCGCTTCTGCGTGATGGGGTCGCCGATTTGTACGGCCGTCGTGGGCGAGCCCTCGTGTAGCTCTTCGCTTGAGAAAGTCGCCCCGTGGATGCCGTCCGCGCCGATGCGCCCCCCCACCATGACGATGCGATCGCCCGTGCGACAGCGCTTGATCCAGCCATCGCGCCCATGCAGTTTCCTGGGCAACAAGCCGCCCGTGCCACAAAAAACCAGGGGCTTGCCCAAAAATCGCTCATCGAAAACCACCGAGCCGTTGATGGTGGGGATGCCCGACTTGTTGCCGCCGTGCTCGACGCCTTCCCTCACCCCCTCAAGCACGCGCCGGGGATGCAAGAGCCCGGACGGCACGGCTTCGGTCCGTCGCGGATCGGCAAGGCAAAAGACGTCCGTATTGAAGATCAGACGGGCTCCCTGGCCGGTGCCGAAGGGATCCCGATTCACGCCCACGATACCGGTCAATGCACCACCGTATGGGTCCAAGGCAGAAGGGCTGTTGTGGGTTTCCACCTTGCAGACCAAACTGTCCGTCTCGTCAAAACGAAACACGCCCGCGTTGTCCACGAAGACGCTCTGGCATAAATCGGCATCCCCTTTGTCCTTGCGCACCTGCTTTGTGCCACCGCGAATGTAGGTATCGAAAAGGGAGTCGATGATCTCTTCCGGCTCGTCTTCACAACGATAACGAATGCGGGCGTTGAAGATCTTATGCTTGCAGTGCTCTGACCAGGTCTGGGCCAGGCACTCCAATTCCACGTCGGTGGGCATGGCGGCCAAGTCCTCTTGCCCGCGCTGGGCCCGCACATCCTCGCGTCGGTAGTAGTCGCGGATGCAACGCATCTCTTCGACCCCGAGGGCCAAAACCCGTTCGCGGGATAAAGCGACCAGGGCCTGGTCGGAAAGCTCCAAGTCCACCTGGGTCACGGGCTCTCGCCCTTTGCCCGAAACCTTGGGCACAACAACCGCAAAGCCATTCTGCCCGGCGTGTTCCGCCGCCGACAGAATCTGGAAACGATGAATGAGCTTGTTGGCCAGAAGGTCCTTGGTGATGCGCTCCACCGTCTGCGCATCCAAATCACCCCAGAAGCGAATTTGCCGGGCGTGATAAACCGACTCCCCCTCGGCGAAGGGTCGATTCAGGGTCAAGGCCAGCGCCTCTGCCGCCGTGCGACCCACGTTGTCGGTCACCCCCGGCTTCAGCCCCACCTCCACCGCCCAGGAGAAACCCTCGCCATCCAAAGGCCTGTCCACGCATGATTGCTGAATCACCGGATCGCAAAGCGGATCGGATGCCGCATCCCTCAACTGCTCCGGCGAAAGCGGCGCGTCCACCAGGTAGACATCAATGCAACGAAGCGCTTCGACCCCCTCGATGCCCAGTTCAGCATGAATGCGCCTTCGCAGCTTTTCTCCAGGCGCATCGACCAGTCCTGCTTTCAAGCCGACTTCGATCCGGTGGGCCATCAACGCCTCCTGTGGCTCATCATGCGTGAATTACGAGACCTTTCAACAGAAGGGAATCATTGTCAATGCGCTTGTGCCCGCCCTCGACGTCAAATTGGACGAAGACGGGCACAAAAAAGATGGGGCTTTCTGCCCACAGGCTTGCCCGAAAACAGACACAATGGTAGGAATCACAAGTGGCTGGGACTATTGGAGGTTAACCATGGATACGGTAGGAATAGTGGCCATCGCAGGTTGGGTGCTTGCGCTTGTTTGCGCCTTTGGCTGGATCATGACCCGCTCGAAGGCCGACGGCACAAAAACCCGGCCCGACGAATCGGAAGGCCTGCAAAGCAAACTGGAACAAGCCCTGGCTCTGGCCGAGACGGCCAACAAGGGCAAAGACGATTTGCGGGGCAAGTTGGACAAGGCCAGAGACGAGCTCAAGCGAGTTAAAAAGAAAGCCTACGAAGCGAATCGGGCATCGAAATCCGGTGATCCCGAGATGTCCGATGAGGAGGCCGAGTTGCGGCGCGGCGAGGCCGAACTCGCCAAGGTTCGGGCAGAGGCGAAGCAGGCCGCCTCGGACCAGGCAAAGCAAGTGGAGAATATGAAAAAGGAGCTGGACGGGCTGAAGAAGGAGCGAGATGAGGTCAAGAAGGAGCTTTCAGAGCGGGTTACCCAGGTGCCACCTGTTCAGGTTCCTTCGGATGAACCCGAGAAGAAAACATCGCCTGACTCGCCACCTGCCGAGAAAAAAACCTCGCCTGACTCACCGACGGACGCAACTGCGGGCCTGCCCGCCGAAGCCGAAGGCGAAGGAGGGCCCGATGTTGGCGAACTCGAGTCCGAGTTGAAAAAGGTGCGAGGCCAGATCAAGGCGGCCCGGAAAAAGGAGCGCAACGACAGCCAGGTTTATCGCGTGACGAAGAGCAAACTGGAGCTGGCCATGGACAAGATCGACATGCTGGAAAAACGACTAAGCAAGAGTCCGCCCCCCTAAAGTCCCCTACCACTCCCAGCCGGTTTCTACGCCCAGGATGAACTTGGACCACTTGCTGGATTGGCCCAGGGGCACCCGAAACGCCAGGGCACCTACGAATCCACCAAAACGAGCGCGGATTTGTGGCGAGAGCTGGCAGAAAAAGTACCAGTCATTGCCGGTACCACCCATGCCGGTCTCCCCCTGACCCGCGGCCATCAACAAGGCCACGCCCGGCGACAACCAGTCCATCACACGCCAGTCCCAGGCCAAATCCACGCGATAAATCTTTTCCACTTGCCCACCCCCCGAGAACAAATGGTAGGCCAGTCCCATGCTGAGAAAATGGGCACCGAGCCCCAATTGGCTCTCCGCATGAAAAACGTAGTCGGGCGCGTCATAGCGAAACAGGTGATAGACATGAGCTGCGCCGAAAGCAGCCGCATCGAGCAAAAACTTTTTGTCGGCACCGGCCCAGGCGGAAGAGCCCGGGCTAAAAACAAACCCGCCGCTGATGACCCAGGGGGTCTTTCCATCGGCCAGGTGACGACCCCAAATACCGCGGAGACCCAGGCTCATGTTGCCCAGAACCCAAACGAAGCCTTCTTCCTCCAAAGATGCCGCCACGGCGGGCACGTCCACATTGACGCCCAACCACTTCAACGGCGCAAATTCGGCCCGGATGATCTGCGTCCAAAGAGCCACTGCGTCGTCATGAAACTCGGAGTCCAAGCGCCACTGCTTGCGCAATTCATCCGCCAACCAGATCACCTCCGACACCAGGCGAACGCGCCTGCGTCCCACCACGTCGGTCAGAATCATGTGCGCGGCCAAGTCGTCCCGCCCGGGTTCGATGACACCCCCCCGCGATTCCTGCTGCCAGGCTTCCTTGGTCTTGATTTCTTCTGCTACGGACGAAGAAGCCTCCAAATCGGCCAAATTCTTTTTCGCCTGCTCAATGCAGGGGTTGTCCGGGTGGTTGTGCAAAAAAGTACGCCATCCCTCCACCTTGAGCTCGGCCGTGTTGCGCTCTTCGATGCGCGCGGCAAACTGCAGGTAAAGGGGGTCCTGGCAATCGGGCGGGCTCGCCCAGATCGTCGCGGGCATGACCCAAGACAGGCCCATAAACAAGATCCAAATCGTCCTCGTCCTCTTCATGAAACTCGTCCTCTTCATGAAATATGCCCCTGCAACCTGGCCTCCAGGTTTTTGCGTTCTTTTCCCCTCAACAAAGCGAACAAGGTCTCTCGCTCAGGTCGCCGTCGACCGGCTTGCACCCGCGCAGCCAACCGGTCCCAACGCTCGACCGAAGCCGCCAGGGCCTTTGCGTCCACCTGCCCCCGCTCGAGCCCATCTTGCAGGCAAGCCATGGCTTGTTCGATGAGTTGCGGCCTGTGACAAATCAGCGCCCCATCGGCACCCGCGCAGAGAGCCTGGCAGGCCGCCTCCACCACCCCCGGATCTTTGGCCACGGCGGCCATTTCCAAATCGTCGGTCAAGACCAGTCCCTCATAGCCCATGCCCTGGCGAAGCAAAGAGTAAGTCGCCTTCGACAAGGATGCCGGAAGCAAGGGGTCCAGGGCCTGAACCACCACGTGAGCCGTCAAGATCGCGTCCGGCAAACGAGCCGCCGACGTCGCCGCTCGAAAAGGCGCAAGCTCTATCGCTTCCAAACGCTCCATGCCGTGGGTCAGGACAGGCAAGTCATGATGGCTGTCGATATGGGTGTCCCCGTGTCCGGGAAAATGCTTGACGCAATTGGCCACCCCTCCATCCTGCAAGCCTTCGGCGAAGGCCAAGCCGAAACGGATGACCGTTGAGGGATCGCCGGAAAAAGCCCGATCGCCGATGACCGGGTTGTCCGGGTTGCTGTCGACATCCAGCACAGGTGCCAAATTGTGATGAAAGCCCAGGGCCGTAAGCTCGGCGCCCAATTGTCGGCCCGCATCACGACACAAGGAAAGATCGCCCAACCGCGCCAGTTGACCCATGGCCGGAAGCTGGATCAAGGGCGCCCCCAGGCGCTGCACCCGCCCGCCTTCTTGATCCAAGCTGATGACCAAGGGTCGGCCTTCGGCCAGACTGAAAAGCGCCTCCATCAAATCCAAGCTGGAATCCAAGTCCGGCAGGTTGCGCGAAAACAGAATCACGCCGCCCAGGCCCTGACGGATGAGGGCCGCCACCTCATCCGGCACCCGTGGGCCTTCAAAGCCCGCAACGAAAAGACGGGCCAGGTTGAATCCCTGACTGGAGAATCGTTCGCTCATGCAAGCCCCAGGATAGCCCCGCTTCGCCCCAGGACCAAAGTGAAATTCCCACATGATGGATTTTGACCTATTGTTGCCGATTGGATAGTCTGACCGTCGATCATGAAACGCGCTTTATCCATACTGCGAATCTTCCTTGTCGGGTCCCTCTTTCTGGCTCCCGGGACCGGCCTGCGGGCCGCTGAAGAACCGGCGAACAAGCCGCCCGTGCCCTTGCTGGCCATCGAGTACGTCCCATTAACCCAAGTCCTCAAACAAGCGCTGACCAACCCGGCCTTAGCGGGTGCCCTGGTGGGTGCCAAGGTCTTGAGCCTGACCTCGGGCCGCACCCTTTTCGCCCACAACCCGGATCAACTCATCAACCCGGCCTCGGTGACCAAGATGTACACCACCGCCGCCGCCCTGAGTTTGCTGCATCCCAGTCACCGTTTCAAAACCGAAATCTACACCCTCAAGGAACCGAAGCGGGGCGTCGTCAAAGGCCCTCTGTACATCAAGGGCTACGGTGATCCCTTCCTGGTCAACGAGCGATTGACCTACTTGGCGGAAGAGCTTTCCGCCATGGGCATCAAGAAAATCGACGGGCCCATCATCTTAGACGACACGAGTTTCGACGAAGAAAACGAAGGTCCGGGCTGGGCTCAGGACAACTCCTCCCGCCCTTACCAGGCCCCCATGGGCGCGCTCAGCCTCAACTTCAACTCGGTGGCCGTCCGCATCTTCCCCGGCGAAAAAATCGGTGCCCCCGCGGTGGTGGAGCCGCTCCCTGAATCGAATCACTTCAAAGTGGAAAACAAGGTCATCACCGGCCGCCGCACCCGCGGGCTGCGAGGCGAAACCAGCGGCCTGGGCCGCAAGACCCGCATTAAGCTGCGGGGCCAAATCGCGCTGAACCACCCAGGCCTTCGCTATCACCTGCGGGTGCACCAGCCCACCTGGTACACGGGTGAGAGTTTCCGCATGGCCTTGAAGCGCGCCGGCATCAAGGTACGCAAATACATTCGCCGCGGAAAGGTCCCCAGTTACGCCGACTTGCTATACACCCTGCGCTCCCCCGCCCTGGGCGAGCTGGTACGAAAAGTCAACAAACGCAGCCAAAATTTCATGGCCGAGCAACTGCTCAAGGCCCTGGGTGCCGCCTATTATGGTGAGCCCGCCTCCTGGACCAAGGGACAAAAGGTCATGGTGCGCTTCCTGGACGAAGAGGTCGGCATCAAACCGGGCACCTACGTGCTACACAACGGCTCGGGACTCAATGACGTAAACCGGGTGACGGCCAATCAAACTTGCGCATTGCTGAAAACCATGTGGAGTCGTTTCGACGTGAGACCCGACTTCTTGTCCAGCCTCGCCGTGGCCGGCAGCGACGGCACGGTACGCCGGCGTTTCGGCCAGCCCGGGCTGCAGCGCACCATGCGCCTCAAAACCGGCTCTTTGTCCGGCACCCGCGCGCTGGCCGGCTACGTACACACCCGAGGAAACGAAACCTTCGTCTTCGCCATCACCGTGGCCCGCTACAAAGGCAAGTCCTACGAGATCAACCGGGTCCTCGATCGCTTCGCGTCGGCCCTGGCTCGAAGCAACGCAGATCACCAGGTACTGCGGGAGACCGAAGTGGAACCCGTGCCCGGTCCCTTGGAGATATCAACCTCGGACGAAGCCCCCTTCATCGTCCCGGAAGACGCCACCGAAGGCAACGAAGAGACGGACATCCCCATGGGTGAACCCTGAGTCTGGCCTGAAGCCTGGTCCTGTGGTAAACCCGATCCTGTGGTACACACAATGCGGGAGGTATTATATGAAACCGATCCTCATCGGCTTTTGGCTTTGCGCGCTGGTCTTGGCCGGCGGTTGCGGCGCTTCCGGCGATGATGACAACCCCCTGGCCAGGTGGGATGGCCGGTATGAAATCTTTGAGACCTTTTCCAATCAGACCGGCGATTGCGTGGGTACGCCCTCGACCACCATTTACCAGGGCTATATGCAGGTCGCAATCGACGGCAACGCCATCGACTGCGATATGGATCGCTACGGACACCTGAAGGGCGAGGTCCGCGAGAACGGCTCCATCATCACCAACCTTTCCCTGTCGGCGGGTGAGTCGGCCTCCCTGAGCGGCTCGTTCAGCGACGACGGAACCTTCGCCGGCAACCTGCGGCACATCTACGATGGCTGCACCCGCAACTGGTTGGTGGACGGCAACTTGCCTGCGGCCGGTGAATAGTGCCGTAGTACCGTGTCGCAAGGCGACACGGCACAAGTGCTTCTTCTAAGGGGCCAAATGTTTTGGATGCTTGGCTCAATAAACAAGATCGTGCATCATCGAGAAGCACTAGAAAGGATTTGCGATGAACGGGTTTTGTCGACTGGGGATATTAAGTGTTCTGGCTCTGGCCTTGATGGCCTGTAAGGCGGGCTGGGTGCAGGAAAACACACCCACGGACCAAGACCTCCATGCCATCTTCGGCGTGCCGGACGGTGATGTTTACGCCGTGGGCGCGGGCGGCACGGTGCTTCGACGCAAGGGGGGCCAATGGCAAGCCCTGGAGTCGGACACGGAAGCGGATCTGTACGGGGTCTGGGGCACCAGCGACGAGCACGTGGTCATCGTGGGCGAAAACTGCACGGCCCTGGAGTTCAACGGCGAACCGGCCGAACCCCCGGACGGAGGCGAAATGCCCCCGGACCTCAGGGCCTTGGCGGTCAGCGGCTGTACACCGGACGGGGACAAAATTCGCATCATTCGCAACATCGACGGCATTGAAGGGGGCCACGTCGCGGCAGTCGGCGATCCGCGTTACGAAGACGACGTACCGAGTAACAACTTCTTCCTCTACGAAGGCGATCAAATTCGCTCCACCGGCAACCTGGGCGATCGCCTCCTGGGGGTGAGCACGCCCATCGCCGGCGAAATCGTGGTCTCCGGCACCAACGGCTTCCTCCGCCACCACCGTGACGGTTCCTGGATGGAAGCACGAAACCTGCGCCTTTGCCCCGTCGCTCTGGTGGACGAGGCCTGTCCGCTGGCCGAAGAAGACCAAATCCAGCCCATCCTCTGGGATGTCTGGGTCGGCGAAAATGGTCAAGGTGCCGTGGTGGGTACTTTCGGCGGGGTCTGGGAATACCCGCCCCCGGAAGAGGGAGCCTGGCTGCCCGTGGATACGGGCATCGACGGCGACCTGCGAGGCGTACACGGCCATGTACTGGAAAGAGAAGAAGGCGGCAGCGAGGTCTTCGCCGTGGGTGGATATGGAGCCATCTTTCGGGTACAAGACGGTAAGGCCAAACGCCAGGTTTCCGGCAGCAATGAAGATTTCCATGGTGTCTGGGTCTCTCCATCGGGCTCGGATGTCTACGTCGTGGGTGCCAAAGGAACCATCGTGCACCTGATTAGGTAGCAGCAGGTAGGATAAATATCACCATTCAACAGATCGCCCGGCCACTCCGTCCGTCAGTATGACGTAAGGAGGATGCCGGGCGGTACCTCGGAGGAACATGAGGATGCCGCCGGTGAAAAAACCGAGCGATGAAGACCTCATGGCACAATTCGCGGCAGGCGACGCAAAGGCCTTTGAAGAACTGGCAGAGCGCCACCGTCGCGGCATTTACGCCTTCATCCTGCGCTTCGTCGGCCATCGCAACACGGCAGACGATCTCTTGCAGGATGTGTTCGTCCGCATCGTGCGCTCTGCCGACGGCTTCGAGCGACGCTCCCGTTTCACCACCTGGGCATACACCATCGCGCGCAACCTCTGCATCGACCATTTGCGCAAGCAGAAACACCGCCGTCACCAATCTTTGGACCAGCCCCTGCGCAAGGGCGAAAACGAAGGGCTCAGTCTGATGGACCGAGTGGCCACAAAAGACGCAGGCCCCGATCGAGGTGCCGAAAACGCCAGGCTGAGAACCCTGCTGGCCGAGGCGGTGGCCGCACTGAACGAGGAACAACGCGAAGTCTTTCTGATGCGAGAACAAGCCGGCTTGCCCTTCGATGCAATCGCGGGCGTGGTGGGGGCGCCGGTCAATACGGTAAAAAGTCGCATGCGCTATGCGCTGCAAAACCTGCGAGCCCGGCTGGAAGCAGCCGGCATGGGACTGGAACGATGAACTGCAAGTGGGCAGAAGAACGCGTCGTGGATTACCTCTACGACGAACTGAGCACCGAAGAGCGGAAGGTCTTCGAGCAGCACTTGGCTGAATGCCCAGAGCACGCCCGCGAAGTAGAGGCCTCCCGGAAAATATTGGGCTTGATGCGCGCCGAAGACGAAATCGCGCGCGAAGACGCCCCGGCTCTGACCGCCTCCGTTTTTCAAGCCGCCCGGGAACGAAGCACCGCAAAACCAGCCCAAGTCATCCGCCCCGCCTTTTGGCAACGATGGGCCTTGCGCCCCACGGCCATGGCCGCGGTCCTGGCGATGGTGCTGGTGGGCGTCGCCCTGTCGGTCGGCATCTGGCCGAAAAGCGAACCCGGCATGATGACCGAACAGGCCAGACCCGCGGAGGTCATGAAGGCCATCGCCCCGGTACAGGTCCAAAACGAGCAGCAAGCCGCAGCCGGCCCGCGCTCCGCTTCGTCGACAGACGGCTTCAATCGGGAATCAACCGATCAGCCCAAGCGCCCCGCCACGGCCCAGCCCCTGGTAGCGGGTCTTGAGGGCAGGCCCCGGCTGATGGATGCGGAAAAGGCCAGACCCGGCGAGGCCAAGCGGCGAGCCCGTAAGTACCGCAAAAAACCACGTTCCAAAGCCGCCAAGAAAAAGGCCAGCGGCATGCCCGCGGGCAAGCTTGACGGTTCGCCGAGCCTGAGCCGCTTGCAAGACAAGGACACTCGCACCGTCATGTCCAAAGGCCAACTTGACTCAATGGGTGGAGGCGGCGCGGCACGCGGTCGCCTCGACCACTTTGCCATCGCTCAAAACGAGGAAGCCAAAAACAAAGAGGCCGAGAAGACCTCGGAGAAACCAAAACCCGCCCGACTTGAAGAGAGCGAGTCTTCGGGCTTTGCCCAGGCCCCGCCCCCGCCGGCACCGGTGCCGGATGCGGCCAGCTCGGGCGAAAAGGACGGAGACAAGGTACGCGTCGCGACAGATGCCAGGCTCCGGTCCGGTGCCACGGCTGTGGTGTCCAAGCCCAGAGACAGCAAACACGACACGGCAGGTGCCGACCTGGTGGACAACAAGAAGACGGCCCTGGCCCAAACGATGGCCGAAGACGACGAGCTGCTGGGCGGCGAGCCCAAGAAGAAACCCGCAAAAGATGCCAAACCCGTCTCGGCCGATACGCTTTATCGCCGGGCGCGCAAACTCTTCTTACAAAACCGCTGCAAACAAGCCCAACGCATGGCCAGGGCCGCCCTTCGGGCCAATCCTCGCCACAGCTGGGCGGAAGACACTTTGCTGGACATGGCCAGCTGCCACGTCAAGCAGGGCGATTTCGACAAGGCTCGCAAAATCTACCGACAAGTCATCAACGAATATCCAACCCGCGCCGATGACGCTCAACGAGCCCTCAAACGCCTCGGCTCCTAATACCTAAAGCCAGCCTTAAGCCGTCATCCCCGGGTGCTTCTGCCGGGGATCCAGTCTTCGGCCGTCATCCCCGGGTGCTTCTGCCGGGGATCCAGTCTTCGGCCGTCATCCCCGGGTGCTTCTGCCGCAGGTTCACGAAGCATGGATTCCCGACAGAAACCTTCGGGAATGACGGGGGTGCTGATTCGGGAGTGACGGGGGTGCTAATGACGGGCTTCTGCAGGGGACTCAGCCTCAAGCCGTCATCCCCGGGTGCTTCTGCCGGGGATCCAGTCTTCGGCCGTCATCCCCGGGTGCTTCTGCCGGGGATCCAGGTTTTGACTTTCGATTTACAGCTCTTCATACAGATCCCGCCAATCCGGGTTGTCCTTTTCTATCAGCCTGATCTTCCAA
>JAFCZJ010000131.1 GCA_019314375.1 Deltaproteobacteria bacterium
ATTCGCTACATTGGGTCTGGATTTTGGAGGTCAAAGGAGAGACATGCTCGACCAATTTCAGCGAATTCGGCGCTTGCCGCCTTATGTTTTTTCCGTGGTGAATGAATTGAAGGCGGCGGCGCGGGCTCGGGGGGAGGATATTATTGATTTTGGCATGGGCAATCCGGATGGGGAGCCGCCGGCCCATGTAGTGGAGAAGTTGGTGGAGGTGGTGCAGCGGCCGGATGTGCATCGATATTCGATGAGCCGCGGTATTCCTCGGCTCCGTAAGGCCATGTGTGACTGGTACAAGGGCCGCTATGATGTGGAGCTGGACTCCGAGACCGAGTGCATCGTCACCATCGGCTCGAAAGAGGGCCTGGCTCACCTGGCGCTTTCCATCGTAGGTCCGGGGGATACGGTGCTGGTGCCCAACCCGGCTTATCCCATTCACCCTTATGGTTTCGTCATCGCGGGCGCAGACATTCAGTACTTGCCTTCAGCCAAAGACCCGGCTTTTTTCGATGAATTGGCTCGGGCGGTGCGCGATCGTTGGCCCAAGCCCAAGGTGCTCTTGCTCAATTATCCGGCCAACCCCACCACCGAATGCGTGTCGCTTTCCTTCTTTGAGCGTGTCGTCGATTTTGCCAAGGAGCACGAGCTTTGGGTGGTGCAAGATCTCGCCTACGCCGAGATTGCTTTTGATGGTTATGTGCCGCCGTCGATTTTACAGGTGCCGGGCGCCAAAGATTGGGCGGTGGAGTTTACCTCTTTGTCCAAGACCTACAACATGCCCGGCTGGCGGGTGGGCTTCATGAATGGCAACGCCGAATTGGTGGCGGCCTTGGCCCGCATGAAGTCTTACATGGATTACGGTATGTTTTTGCCCATGCAGGTGGCGGCCATCAGCGCGCTGGAGGGCCCACAAGAACCCGTGGCGGCTCAAGTGGCGGTCTACAAATCGCGCCGGGATGTGCTGTGCAAGGGCTTGGCCGAGATGGGTTGGCCGGTGGAGTTGCCTCGGGCCACCATGTTTGTTTGGGCTCCCATCCCGGAGGCCTTTCGCGCCATGGGCTCTTTGGAGTTCACCAAGAAGCTATTGGCCGAGGCCAAGGTGGCCGTCAGCCCGGGCATCGGCTTTGGTGATCAAGGAGACGGCCACGTGCGTTTCAGTCTCATCGAGAATGAACAGCGGACCCGCCAGGCCTTGCGGGGCATTCGGAAGTTGCTCAAGTAGCCTTACTTAATCACAGGCGATAGAACGGCAGAGCATCTCGCTGCCGGTGTCGGTACAGGTGGTGCCATCCGGGCATTCGCCGTCGGCCCCGGTGCAGGTGATTTTTGCACAATAGGTACCGCTGCAAACCGTACCCGGGTGGCAGCCGTCTACACAAAGTCGCATGCAGTAGCCGGAGCCGGCGGCCAGGCACTCGAAGCCGTCCGGGCAATCGCCGCCGGCTGTGCAGCCAAGGCAGGTGCCGCCGGGAACTGATGCAGAGCAAGTCAGCGAGCCTCCGCAATCGGCGTCTTCGGTGCACTGAAAGGCCGGCTGACCCCGGTCGGCGCAGATGCCGTGGTCGCAGAGCCAACCGACCGGACAAACAGCGGGGACACATGCGCCAAGCTCATCTTCCGTGTAGCCCTCGTCGCAGACGCAGCGAGGCAGGTTGCTTTCGTCTAGCTCGCAGGTGTTCCGGTTGAGATCTGCGCCGCAGGGGTTGGGATCACAAGAGCCCGCACAGGCCCCGTTGAGGCAGATTTCTTCTTCGGGGCATTCGCCATCCGGCTTGGTGGGTGAGCAGTCGACCTCGATGCAGGGAATGCGCATGCACATGCCCTGGCCGTTTTGGTCTTCGTCGATACATGTGGTGTCTTCAGGGCAATCTTCTTCGTTGACGCATTGCGCTTGTCCGCAGAAGCCGCTGTAGCAATCTCCGTGGGGACAGTCGTCGTCACCATCGCAGGTCAAGGCGCAGCTGCCGTATTGATTGCAGACCGTGGTCCCTGGGCAGTCGAGATTGCCTGCGCAGCCCAGGCAAATACCGCCGGCCGCTGCCGCGTTGCATGTGGTGTCGGCCGATGGGTTGTTTTCTCGACAATCGGCGTCGGTTAGACATTGTTCCTGGCTCATGTCCGTGGGCACGCAAAAGTCGGCACGACACTGGAAGTCCGCGGGGCACTCACCCGTGACCTCTTCCACGCACTGGCCATCTTGTTCCTCGTAGCCTACGTCACAGTCACAGCGGGCGCTGCCCTGATCGTCCACGCAAACCGAGCGGTGGGTGTCAGAGCAAGGATTTGGTGAGCAAGGGTCGGTGGTCTCTTCCACGCAGGTGTCGGCTTCGAGTGTGTAGCCTCCGTCGCAGTCACAGCGGGCCGTGCCCTGAACGTCCACACAAACCGAGCGATGGGCGTCGGAGCAGGGATTTGGCGAGCACGGGTCGGCGGTCCCCGTTACGCAAGCACCGTCTTCAAGCAGGTAGCCCTCGTCGCATTCGCAGATGGCCGTGCTGCCATTGGCCACGCAAACCGACCGATGGGCATCGGTGCAGGGGTTGGGTGAACAGGGGTCGACGGGATCATCCGTGCCCGAACTGCAGGCCAGGAAAAAGAAGCTCGACAAGGCGATGAAGAAAAATGAAAATCTGATCATGACAAACCTCCGATTGGTTATCCTAGCAGCAGGCAGGTCTGGCGATCCAGAACCGGAGAGGCGATGAGCGGAAAAAAGATGCTGCCCACAATGCGTGTGAGTATTCCTCCCTTGGCCATGCCGCCGCCGCCGTCTTTGGCTCTGCGTTTTTGTCCGGTCGGGCCGCCCGGTCTGGAGCAAGTCGAGGCGGCGGATGCTTGCGTTGTGAGCATTCCAGGGCGTTACTGCATGAGCCATGTTTTGGTGGGGCCGGACTGTTTGGCTTTGGTGGATGTGGGCTCCAACGCCGATCTGCCCTTGATCGAGGCGGCGTTGGCTTGGCTGGATAAACCGCTCACCTGGGTGTTGGCCAGTCACCTGCATTTCGATCATTGCCTGGGCCTTGACCGGGTCGCCATACAGCATGGTGCTCGAGTCGGCTTGCATCCTTTGGCTCATGCCACGGCGATGGGCGGGGACAAGTTGCGCGGCCCTGGTCTGTGGAGTCTGCGCTTGTTCTGGCATACCTGGCTGTGGCAAGGGGCTCCCTTGATCGCGTCCGAGGACCGGGCCGAAGGCTTGCGCTTTGGTTTTCCGTGGAGCGCCAATCGTTTCTCCGCCGAGCTTGCGCCCGCACTCAGGGAGGGTCATGCCCTGGCGGGGCTTCCCGGCTGGCGGGTTCTGCATACGCCAGGTCACGCCGATGAGGCCATCTGTCTATTCCATGAGGAAGCGGGTTTTCTCATCACCGGCGATACCCTTCGCAATTTCCGAGGCGGTGAATGGAACCCCCTGCTCACGGACGGAAGGGCCTATCGGCGCAGTATGGCTCGACTTGAATCCTTGGAGATCCAGGCTGTTTTTCCTGGGCATGGGCCCAATGTTTTGGGCGGTAGTATCTGGCGTCGATTGCGCCCTTTGCCTGGTTTGGCAGGACGGGTATGATGCACGGATGAATCCAATCCAAGTGGAAGTATTGACAGCTCGCGTGTTGGCCGCTTCGGACAAAGACCTGGTCTCGCCTCTTTTTGGCAAGGCGAGAGCTCAGCCGATGCGGATCATCGATTTGCCCCTCTTGCCCGTGGGCACCATCGTTTCATTGGAGATGGACAACGACAGGCGGGTGATCGATGCCAAGGTGCTGGCCGAACCGGCCACGGCCGCCGCTGCCTTTTACGAAATACTGGAAGACCTGAAGATCGATCCGATCTATCCCGCGGCGGTGTGTTCGGAGCTGGAGGCGATGCTGGCAGGCGACGGGGGCCTGAAGGACGTCGAGTTGGAGGACCTGCGAGACTTGCCCTTCGTCACCATAGATAACCAAGACTCAAGGGACTTGGACCAGGCCATTTGTCTGCGGCGGGCTGAGGGGGAACGGAGCGGATATTTGCTGGACTACGCCCTGGCCGACGCGGCTTTCTATGTGAGGCCGGGCACCGCCCTGTTTGAGGAAGCTCGCAGGCGCGGCGTGACATACTATTTGCCGGGTTTTTCCGTGCCCATGTTGCCTCCCGCATTGAGCGAGGGACTGATCTCCTTGAATCCACGTCTGGACAGACGGGCCCTGGTTTTTCGCATGCGCCTGGATGACAAGGGGCAAGTGCTGGACACGGTCCTGGCTCAATGCCTGATTCACTCCCGCGCAAAACTTACCTACGATGGCGTGCAGGCGTTTTACGATCGTCCCGCGGAAAGCCCGCTGTCTGGACAGGCCTATTCGGATGTCCTAGACCTGCTTCGGGAAGTGGGTGAGTTGCGCATCGGTCTCGCCAGGGCGCGCAACGTAGTGCAGTTCAATCGACGAGAGATTGATATACACACCGATCCGGACGGTGTGCGCCTGGCCATTCGCGGCCACGCCCGCAACGATTGCAGCATGTACAACGAGCAGATTTCCTTGCTTTGCAACACCGAGGGGGCCCGCTTGCTGCTGGAGCATGGAAAGGGTCCCCTGGTGCAGCCGATTTTTCGAGTGCACGATGCGCCGCCGCCGGCTGCCCGCGATCATCTGCAGCGCATCCTGAGGCGGATGATCGCCTTGCATGAATTAGATGACGCCTTGTGGTCTTGGCGGCGAGAAGAGGAGAGCCTGGCCGATTACCTGGACCGCTTGCCCAAAGGCGCTGCGTACGCCCGCCTGCGTCATGCCATCGAGCGGCAGATCCTCTTGTGCAACCAGCGCTCGATGTTCAAGGCCGAGCCGGGACAGCACTACGCCCTGCGGGTCGAGGCCTACAGTCGTTTTTCATCTCCCATGCGTGAGATCGTCGGCATTTTCACGCACAAAGAGGCCCTGGAGATGCTTGGGCTGGAGTCGCCGTGCCTGACAGCAGAGGAAGACGAAGCCCTGCGTGAGCAAATCATCCAGAGCGCCAACCGAGCCAAGCGCGTTCAGCGCGATGTGGAGAAGCGGGCGCTGAAGCTTGCCGTGGATCAGCTCTTGCGAGTGGACTTGTTGAAGGATTTTGAGGATCGCCCGGTGCGCAAGGGGACGGTGCTTGGGCTGGGCAGGAACCGCGCTTACGTGGAGTTGGATTCGCCGCCGGTGGAGCTCAAGATTTACTTAGACGATCTGGCGGAGGAACTGGGTGAGCGCTTGTTGGTAGACGATGACGAAGTGGAGTTGCGTTCGTCCAGTGGCAAGCTCAGGCTTCGAGTGGGAGATGAACTGATGCTTCGCACCTCCAGCTATGATGAGGCCAGGGGCCGGTGGTCCTTGTTGCCTGAGCAGCACTAAGGTACCAATCGGAACAGAGGAAAAGAGGGGCCCCATGAACGACGAAGAGGGTATGCCACTTGAGATCGATGTGGAGATGGAGCCGGAGGGCGGGTTGCCGGAAGCGTCTGACGATGGCGCGGCGCAGATCAAGGACTTTTTCTCCAAGTTGCGCAAGGGTTGGAAATCAATCAGCATGTATCGGCACGACACGGCTCGTTTTCTTGATTTTGTGAAGCCCGCGCTGGAGTCCTTGGACCTGTACTTTGCCACTCGTGAGATGTTGAGTCTGAGCGTGGACGAGGCTCGTTTCCGGATGGGTGAGCATCCGGTCTACGAAGAAGAGCTCAGCGATCAGAATTTGGCCTTTCGTTTTTACCGGGAGGGTGTGCGCCTGCTGATTTTTCGATCCGGACTGGAGCTAGAGGAACTTTTGGACTTCAGCATGGTTTGTACTGGCGGGGCTCGTCCGGATGCTGACACGGATTTGGTGGGCCAGCTTTGGGAAAAAGAATTTGGCCATATTGAGTACGTGGTGGTGGACTCCTTTTCGGTGTCGGGTGAGTCCGACGAGCAGGCCAAAGTGGAGGTGGAAAAGATCCTGGCCTATTTGCACCAAGGGCTCTCGTCCAAAAACGCCGAAGTGTTCAACATCGCCCGGTTGAATTTGGATGATTTGGAGGCTCAGCTAGACGACGTGACCCAGGCAGTCGGCATGAACGTCAAGGAAGAGATAGCCACCGAACACCAGAAGAAGACCCTGCTTGAAGAACTGAATGCGGATGAAGAGCTCTTGCTCTTGCCTCGTTTTATTGAGCTGATGGTGCTCTTGTTGCAATACCCCATGGAAGAGGACTTGCGACTGGCCCTGGAGGATATCGCTTACCAGATGCTGGATGCCGCCCTCTTGGAGGCCGACCTGGATCGCATCGTGCGCCTGGTGGACAGCTTGAAAGCCCTGATGGGCCAATCACTGTTGGATGAGTGTAAGCAATTGGTGCAGAAGGTGGGGCAGGGATTGCTCGCCCGCATGGGTGATGCCGAGCGCATTTCTCGGATCGGGGATATTTTAGAGTCGGCCAACCCCCAGACCGTCGATGCCGTGCGCCGTTATCTTGATTTGCTCGGAGAAGACGCGCTGGGTCCATTGTTGGACGTTTTGGAAAAGCTCACCCGCAAGGATGCCAGGGATCTGATAGCCCATCAGCTGGTGCGCCTGGGGGCCGGCCATTTGGAGAAGTTCGTTCGCAGGCTGGATGGTGCCAACCCCAACCTGGTGAGGGATCTTTTGGGCATTATCGAGGTCCTGAACCCACCGGACAAGTTGGCCATCATCGGTCAATTGCTCACCCACCAAAACATGATGATCCGCTTGGAGGCCGTGCGATCCATCGGCGAGACCGGTGATCGCTCATGCAAAGAGCACATCATGCGGGCATTCGGCGACAAAGATGCACAGGTGCGAGTGGTGGCCGCTCGTTACTTGCCGACATTCGCTCCCAGTGAGTCCGGCGCTCTGCTCAGGGCGCGCATCGACCATCCGGGATTTGAAGAGCTCTCGCCCAGGGAGCAATCGACCCTCTTTGCCGCCTATTCTCACAGCATTGGCCCCGAGGCTGTTTCTTTTTTCCGAGGCAAGCTTCGGGAGACCTCGCTCTTCAACAAGAAGCAACTGCAGGAACAAAAACGGTCTCTTGTCAGCACCTTGGCCCTTTCCGGTAGCCTTGTGGGTTTGCAGGTGATCGAGGGGGAGTTGAAGGCGGGGGTTAAGGACAAGGAGATGGAGGCCTACATGAAGCGAGCCCTGGCCAAGGCGAGGGTGAAAGTTTCCGAGGCCAAGGGCGCGGGTGGGATGCCGGAGGAGGAGTCCCATGGCTAAGGAAATTGGACTACAACAGGGCTTGAAGGCTGACGGTGATCAACTCGAGAGCGCCCGCGGCTATGACAAGAAGTTGCAGGATCTGGGGCATTCGCTGGTGGCCTCCCTGTACATGTTGATCCGCAACGTGAAGCTTTACGATCCGGAGAACGCCATTTTTCATCGCCCCCTGGATCAATGCAAGCAGACCATCAACACCATCGTGGCCATGGACGGCAAGCTGGACCTGCAGGCAGCCGGCAGTTCGTTTTATCTGAACAACATGTTGCTTCGCATGGATTCCAAGTCCCTGGAGAACGTACGCTTCTTGCATAAGGAGCTGGAAGAAAAGGATGTGGGCGGATTTTTGCTTGATCAGTCCGTGAGTCTGAGCGAGTTGCGCAACTTCATCTTTATTTTTTCCAAGGAGAACGACGAGCAGGCGGGTGAGCAAGGGGTTTCGGCCAAGAAGTTGGTGTCCTTGAAGTTGCGACGCTTCAAGAAAATCCAAGAGATCCTTGAGAACCAGGAAACCCAGGACGTGGACAAGCGGCTTGACCGCAAGCGATACGCTTTGCTGGCCTATGCCAGGACCGTCTTGTTCATGCACAAGTTCATGCAAGGGCAGCGGGGGCAAGGGCCTGCCATTCCCATCGCCAGGGCCGGTCGCCTGATTCAGGATTTGGTGGATGTGGTTCACGGCCATCGCGCCAATTTTTTGGGCGTCATGTCGATCAACCACCAGTCCGGCGACCGCTCCTTCCACGCGGTCAACGTTACGCTATTGTCCATCGTCTTTGCCCAGGAAGCCGGACTCCCCAAAGAACGATTGCGCGAGTTGGGTATGGTGACCCTCTTTCATGACATCGGATGCGCTGACGTGCCGGAAGACATCATGGCCAAGCGCGAGGGCTTGAGCGAAGAGGAGCAGCAACGTATGGCCATGTTGCGTCTGTATTCGATCCAGCGCTTATTGCGTATGCGAGATCTTTCTCGGCGTATGCTGCACGTGGTCGTGGCGGCTTTCGATCACAAGACCGAGTATGGGCGTGCCTACAAGGATCTGAAGGGCAACGTGGGTATGGTGGAGAAGCTCAGTGAGCTCACGGTTTACAGTCGTATCCTGGCCATCACGGACTGTTACGATGAGCTGGTGAGCTTGGGTTACAGCCCCGAGATTGCGCTCACGCTGATGAACTCGGAGCTCAAGCATCGCTTTGACCCCAACATGCTCAAGCGTTTTTTGTTCATGATGAAGGGTTTGGCCTCTCGGCTACTCAACGAGCACGGCGAGAAGGTGTCGGTTTTTTAGCAGGCCATCTTATTGGTTTGATACGGCCTTGTTCACGATGGCTTGAGCCTCGGATTGGATCTGCTTGAGGTGTTCGGGGCCTCGAAAACTCTCGGCGTAAATCTTAGTGATGTCTTCGGTGCCCGAGGGGCGGGCCGCGAACCAGCCCTGTTCTGTGACTACCTTGAGGCCGCCGATGGTTGCACCGTTGCCCGGTGCCTCGGTCAGTTTGGCCACAATGGGATCACCGGCCAGTTCCTCGTCCGTTATCGCCGCGGCCGAAAGCTTCTTCAGAGCGGCCTTTTGTTCGGGTGTGGCCGGGGTGTCGATGCGTTCGTAAACCGGCGCGCCGAAACGCGCGATGAGCTCCTCGTAGATCTGGCCGGGATCCTTGCCCAGGCGCGCCGTGATCTCGGCGGCCAAGAGATCCAGCAAGATGCCGTCTTTGTCGGTGGTCCAAACAGTGCCGTCCTGGCGCAGGAAGGAGGCACCCGCACTCTCTTCCCCGCCAAAGGCGACTTTGCCGCAGAGCAGGCCTTCGACGAACCACTTGAAGCCCACGGGCACCTCGTACAGGGGGCGACCCAGATCCCGAGCCACGCGATCGATCATGGAGCTTGAGACAAGGGTTTTGCCCACGGCTGCCTGGGGGTTCCAGGCAGCGCGATGCTGGAAGAGATACCAGATGGCCACGGCCAGGTAGTGGTTGGGGTTGAGCAGCCCGGCCGAGCGGGTGACGATGCCGTGGCGATCGTAGTCGGGATCGTTACCGAAGGCCACGTCGTAGTCGTCTTTCAACGCGATGAGTCCGGCCATGGCGCTGGGCGAGGAGCAGTCCATCCGGATTTTGCCATCCTTGTCCACGCACATGAAGGCGAAGGTGGGATCCACCCGCGGGTTGACTACGTTGATGTTCAGGCCATAGCGCTCGGCGATGGGCTCCCAATAGGCAATACCGGAGCCGCCCAGGGGATCCACACCGATTTTTAGTCCAGCCTGGGCCACCAGATCCAGATCCACGGCCTGACGCAGATCGTCGACGTAGGGTTGCACGAAATCCACCTCTTTGGTGGTTTCGGCTTGAAGTGCCTTTTTGTAAGAGATGCGTTTGATTTTATCCGCGCCCTGGGCGAGCAGCTCGTTGGCTCGAGCCTGAATTTTGTCGGTGACCGAGGTGTCCGCCGGGCCTCCCTCCGGGGGGTTGTACTTGAAGCCACCGTCGCCGGGTGGATTGTGGCTGGGGGTGATGACCACGCCATCAGCCCTGGGGCCCTTCTTTCGATTGGCCGCCAGGATGGCGTGGGAAATGACCGGAGTGGGCGTGTAGCCCCCGCCGCGTTGGATGCGTACACGGACACCCTGGGCCGCGAAAACTTCCAATGTTGTTATCTGGGCAGCCTCGCTCAAGGCGTGAGTGTCTTTGCCCATGAACAAAGGACCTTCAATGCCGGCCTCTCGTCGATATTCGACCAGGGCCTGGGCGATGGCCAGGATGTGGTCCTCGTTAAAGCTGCATTCGGTGGAACTGCCCCGGTGACCCGAGGTGCCGAAGCTGACCTTGTGGCCAGGATCGTTTGGATCCGGCTGCCGCGTGTAGTAGGCGGCCATGGTTTCCGGCACCGAGATGAGCAACTCGGGAGGGGCTGGTTTTCCTGCCAGTGGATGAAGGCCCATGGGTGTCTCCTTTATATGGCGCCCCGGGCAAAAATCTGGAAAAGGCGACCTACCTTTTCAGCGCCAATGATGGCCCCGTCGCCGCGTATCACGGCCTGGGCGTCTGTAAATTCTTGATCGAAGAGGTTGTAGGCCTTCAGGCCCAGCTCGATCCACCTGTTTTTCTCGGGCCCCAACCCTAAGCGCCAGGACAAAAAGGCGTTGCTGAAAATCACTTCCGGTGAGTTGAGGGTAATCCTTGGATTGAAGGGATCTCCGTCCTCTACGCGTCGCCATTCGGAAGACGAGGAGTAGTGCAGGCTGAAGCCCAAGTGGAGGCCGAATCCCGTAGTGTAGCGGGCCGAGAAATTGGCCAGATGCGCGGGCGCCCAGCCGACTCGATCGCCGGATTCGGTGCCTGGCGCAGCTTCGGAAGTCAGGGGTGTGCTGGCAAACACGCAATAGCGATAGGTGTAGTTGGCGTCGAGGCGCAGGGCGCTGAAGGGTTTGGCGCTCAGGGTCAAGGAGCCACCGAAGGCGTTGATGTCGCTGGCGTTGTTGGAAAACCCCATTTCACTTTCGGCCAAGATGGGGAAGTTCCACTGATCGTAGACCAGGTCGGTGCTGAATTCGATTCGATTTCGGTACAAATTGGCAAAAGACCTGGCCTCGGCAGTCAGGCGACCGTCGAGGAATCGACCCCGGTATCCCAACTCCACTGAGGTAACCGATTCGTTGTCCAGTTCGTCATTGCCGACAGATCTGCGGATGAAGTCCTCCAGGTCGGGCAAGAGGGCTCCGCCCTCCACGCCGGTCACATGCATGTGGGTGTTGAAGAAGGATGGCTTGCGAAACGCCGTGCCCCCGGTCAATCGCAAGACTTGCTCGGAAGCAAAACGCCAGACTGCGCTTGCGCGCGGGCTGAATGTCAGGGGCGTGATGTTGTTGTAGTCCATGCGCAGGCCGGCACTCAGGGTGAGCTGGTCAAAGAGCCGTTGCTCATCCTGCAGGAATAGACCCAGTCGGTGTTGATGGATTTTCGGCGGGTCGTTCATCTCGTTGACGAGGGTAAGCCAGCGATAGTTGACGCCCGCGACCAGCAAGTTATCCCGCCAGGGAGTCCAATGGGTCAGGACCTCTCCATCCAGGGTGGTGGACAGAATGGGGATGTTGGGGGGGATTTCCGCCACCACGAATCCCTGATAGGCCAGGGGCAGATCCACGTCGAACAGGGTGTCGAAGAGGTTGAACCAAACTCGGGCTTCGACGGGATCTCGTTTGTGCTCAATCATGGCGTGCATCGCATGGGTGTTGTGCAACTTGATGGGGGCCAAGGCGGTGTGAATTTGCCCGCCGCCGCTTACCAGGCCCACCTGGGTGCTCGTTTTTCCTATGGTCTGTCCCCAGTCGCGGTCGGCCCGTATGCGGAAACGCATTAAATCCAGGCCGTCCACCTCTGGGTCTTGCCAGCTCTCTCCCAATTCTCGGCCGCCGCTGACCTGCAGTCGCCAGTCTTCGGTGATTTGGTCAACCCGGGCGTTAAATTGGAAACGCCCAGCTTCTCCGCCGGAAAGAAAGACCTCGGCTCTGTTGTCCCGGGGTGCCCTGGTCGTGATGCTGACAACCATGGAGTGAGCGTTGGCACCGTAGAGTGCTGAGCCTGGGCCCCGGATGATTTCGATGCGTTCGATATCCTCCAGGTGGACAGGCAGGGCGGACCAAAAAGGAAAGCCAAAGGCCTCAAGGCTCTCTTCTCGGCCATCGATGAGCACCAGGGTCTTGTCGCCCAGTCCATGGGTTACCGCGCCGGCTCCCACCACATGGTAGAAGGGCCTCATTCTCAGCACTTCGACTCCAGGCACGGAGCGCAGCAGGCAGGTTACGTCGAAACAAGCCGTGTGCTCTATTTGGGCGCGGGTGATAATCGTGACCGAAAAGGGAGATTCGTTGACCTCTTGCACATGTCTGGATGCGGCAAAGACCTGTTCTTCATCAGCCAGCATCGCAAATTCGTCGTCGAGAGAGTCGTCTCCTTCTTCTGCCAGTACCGGTGGAGCCAGCAAGGGCAAGGCAAGCATAAGGCTGATCATCACGATTTTTAGCTTGTTGAATTCGGGCTCTCGCCGCAAATCACACTTCGCTTTCGGAGAAGAGGTTTGTTGGTTTGGATTGTAGTCGGTTAGCTGTTTTGTGCAAACCAAGAAACGCAGGGGAGAAAAAATGTGGATCAGACAGGAGGACTATATGGCGCCTCGGGCGAAGACCTGCACCATGCGGCCCACGGTTTCGGCGCCGATGAATTTCCCATCGGTGCGCACGACCCCCTCCGAATCGCTGAACTCCTGATCGAAGAGGTTGTAGGCTTTGAGGCCCAGCTCGATCCAGTTTCTGGAGGAATCGCTCTCTTTCGGTCCCATCTGCAAACGCCAGGAGACGAAGGCGTTGGTGAATACCGCCGCCGGGGTGGTGAGGGTGATCCAGGGAAGAAAGGGATCGCCATCCTCCAGGTTCGCCTGCCTGGAGGATGCGTGGTAGTGCATACTGAAGCCTGTGTGCAAACCAAAGTCCGTGGCGTAACGGGCGGAGAAGTTGGCCAAATGCGCGGGCACCCAGGGTACCTGATCACCCTTCATGGTGCCTTCCGGTGCTTCCCCGCTTACGGGTTGAGTGATGTACACGCAATAGCGATAGGTGTAGTTGGCGTCGATGCGCAGTTTATCAAAGGGTCTTGCGAGCAGCGTCAGAGAGCCGCCGTAAGCATTCACTTCACCGCCGTTGTTGGTGAAGTTCATGGTGCTGTCATCGAGGTTGGGGAAGCCGTATTGGTCGTAGACCATGTCGGCGGCGAAGTCGATGCGATTGCGGTATAGGTGGGTAAAAGCCACGGCCTTGGCGACCAGGCGACCGTCTAAGAATCGGCCGCGGTAGCCTAGCTCCATCGTGGCCACGATTTCGTTGTCGAGATCATTGTTGCCGACGGCTCGGCGGATGAAATCTTCCAGATCCGGTAGCAGGGGGCCGCCGTCCACACCGGTCAGATGCAAGTGGGTGTTGTAAAATGAAGGTTTTCTAAAGGCCCTGCCGAATGAAGCCCGCAGCACTTGCTCTTCGGCAAAACGCCAGACCGCGCTGACTCGCGGACTGAAGGTCAGTGCTTCGGGCGTGATGTTGTTGTAGTCCATTCGGACGCCGGCGCTCAGGGTGAGTTGATCAAAGAGCTTTTGCTCGTCTTGCACGAAGAGCCCCACCCGATGTTGGTCTACTTCGGGGGGATCGTTGATGTCGATCGAGAGGGTCAGCCAGCGGTAGTTGGCCCCCACGATGAGCAGGTTGTCTTGCCAGGGCTTCCAGTTGGTCTGCACTTCTGCGTCCAGGGTGCTCGACAGCAAGGGGACGTCGATGGGCATATGGGCGATGACGAAACCCTGATAACCCAGGGGCAGGTCTATGTCGAAATGTGTGTCGAAGAGGTTGAACCAGACGCGGGCCGTTACGGGGTCTCGAACGTGTTCGAGCAAGGCGTGCAGGGTGCGGGTGTTCCTCAGATAGAGAGGGGCCACGGAGGAGTATATCTGTCCGCTACTGCTTACCATACCCGCCTGTGCGCTGGTCTTGCCGAAGGTCTTGCCCCAATCTCGATCAGCCCGCAAGCGGAAGCGCATTAAATCCAGCCCGACGTTGTCCGGATCCTGCCAGCTTTCACCCAGCTCTCGGCCGCCGCTTGCTTGAAGGCGCCAGTCCCCAACGGCTTGGTCCACTCGGGCATTGAACTGAAAACGCCCCAGCTCGCCGCCGGAAACAAAGGCCTCAACCCGGCTCCCTTTGGGGGCTCGGGTTGTGATGCTGACCACCAGGGAGTGCGCATTGGCCCCGTAAAGAGCCGAGCCCGAGCCGCGGAGGACTTCGATGCGCTCGATGTCTTCTAAGTGTACGGGCAGCGAGGACCAGAGGGGGAAGCCAAAGGCCTCTTGGCTGTCTTCACGGCCGTCGATGAGCACCAGGGCCTTGTCGCCCAGTCCATTGGTCAGGGCCCGAGCCCCGACCACATGGTAGAAAGGAAGCATGCGCCAAACTTCCACCTCGGGCACCGAGCGCAAGAGGCAAGGCACGTCGAAACAGGC
>JAFCZJ010000132.1 GCA_019314375.1 Deltaproteobacteria bacterium
AAACACCGCGGACACGAGCTGCACCTGCGTCGAGACCTGGAGCTACCATCCGCCCACCGGCGCACCGGAAGCCCCCGGCGGCACCATCACCTTCGCCGACCACTACGATCCTTGCGAACTGGTCACCGAAGGCGAAATCCGAATTGAACTGATTTACGTCACTCCGTAAGTAGCCGACTTTCCGCTTCCCAAAAAAACCTGAGACAGCATCGCCCTGCCCCGGGTCATCTCTATGAGACGACCAACAACCGGGAGGTAGGGCATGAAAGCTTTGATCATTGGTTTGCTTTTGGGTTTCTTGGGTTTCGGCTGTCAGGACTACAACTATGAACAACTCAGCCCCGCGGATTTTAATACGAAGCATCAGTTGAGCACCGTCGAACTGTCCCCTGAAGTAGACGTACTCTTTGTCATCGACAACTCGGGTTCGATGGCCGGCGAACAACAGCAGTTGGCCAATTCCTTCGAGATCTTCGCGAACAGATTGGATGCGCTTTTCGGTGCCGACATGCTCCACATGGCCGTCGTGACCACGGGCGTTGAATCCCCTGGCTGCCCGAGTTGCGATGAGTTCATCAAGGCCTCTTGCATGAACGAAACAGGCGAGTCCGGTGCCTTCCAGGACCGCCTGGGTCGGATCGCGTCCTACGACGAGAACCTCGACACCTACATCTTTGAGTTTCGTAGCGAACCGGCATGCGGCATCATCGAGAACAGCGCAGAACAGAGCTGCTTTTTTGACGCTGATTCTCAAGAGGGCACGGTATTTGTCGGCATCAATGGCTGTGGTTACGAGCGGGGTTTGGCCCCCATCCGCATGGCCCTGTCCGATCTCCAAAACCAACACGTGGGCTTTCTCCGCCCCGACGCCACCCTCGTGGTCGTTTTGATCAGCGACGAAGATGACTGCGGCGAAGTGGGTGACATCAGCGAGGGCATCCCCGGCGCAGGCGGCCGAATGTGCTACTACGCCGCCAAGGGAGTGGGCCCCGGCGGCACCACCAGCCACCCGGATGACCCGACAAGCAAGCCCTATCGACTGACATCGGTGGACGAGACCTACAAATTCCTCATGGAGTTGAAAGGCAACCGGGCGGGCCTCGTCAAATTTGCCGCCATCGTTGGCATCAGCGACCCCGAGCACCCTGAAGATACCCGCATCGAATATGAGGACCCGGGCAATCCCAGCTCCAACATCCTGCCGGCCTGCGTCACCCCCGCCTGCACGGGCAGATACTGCCAAGCCTACCCAGGCACCCGTTACATCGAGCTGGCGAAGAAATTCGGGAACCAGTTCGGCTTTGTCGACACCATCTGCCAAGCGGACTTCTCGGGCACCATGGAAAAAATCGCCACCTGGGTGGGCTGCCCCGAGGACTTCCAGCTTCAAGCCACTATCGAAGACGCGGCCTTGGCCAACATCTTAGTCAACGACCTGCCCGTGCCCCGCTACAGTTGCACCAACATCACCGACTCAGTCCTCGCCTGCGCCGGCCCCGGCGAAACCGACGACTGCCCCACGGGTTCAGAGTGCAAGGAAACCTGGATCTACGACGACCAGGCAGGCGAACACGGCACAATCTCCTTCGCCGAACACTTCGACCCTTGCGCCAATCGCGACGAGGGACAGCTGCGTATCGATCTGCTTTATGTGACACCGTGAGAAAGGGGTGCACCATGACCAGAAAAATCGGATCCTCGGTACAAGGCCTGCTCGGCATCACAACCCTGCTCCTGATTTGTTGCTTGGGGCTCCCATCCTGCAGCTCGGAGCCTTCGCAACCCGACCTGCAAGCCCTGCCCGACAGTTTGGACATCCTGCTGGTGGTGGACAATTCTGGCTCCATGGTCGGAGAACAGATCCAACTGGGCACCAACTTGAACCACCTGCTTTCCGCCCTGGGCCACCGATTCCAAAGCGATGACGTCCATGTGGCGGTCAGCACGACAGGCGTCAAATCCGAAGGTTGCGGGTCCTGCACGGCGAATACTCCATTTTCCTGCGTCAACGAAACGGGCGAATCCGGCGTCTTCCAGGATCGGTACGGCCAATTCGTCAGCATTGAACAGGACATCGTGGAATACAGCTCGGTCAGCCGACCCGAGTGCAAAATACTACAAAGCATCGACGCAGACCTCTGCCTCTTTAACAACGAAAGTCAGGCCGGGACCATTCTTGTGGGCATCAACGGCTGCGGCTACGAACGGGGCCTCAGTGCCATTCGCCTGGGCCTCTCCCCGGAACTGACCAACTCGACGAATCAGGGTTTTCTGCGCCCCGAAGCCCAATTGGTCGTGATCGTCGTCAGTGACGAAGATGACTGTGGCGAGGTGGGTGAAATCACCGAGGGCATCGCCGGTGTCGGCGGCAGGATCTGTTATTATGCAGCCAAGGGCGTGGGCCCAATGGGTGCAAGCAGCTCCCCGGACGATCCGGACGACAAACCGTACGCACTCACGCCCCTAAGCGACTATCTGGAACATCTCATCGCGCTCAAGGATGGACGACCCGGCATGGTCAAATTCGCAGCCGTGGTGGGGATCACCGATCCCAATGATCCCCTTGCAACCACCATTGAATACATGGATGACAGCGATCCGCGTTCAGAGATCCTCCCGGCCTGCATCACGCCCACCTGCACGGGCAGGTACTGCCATGCCTATCCAGGCACTCGCTACATCGGCCTGGCGGACCTGCTGGGGCTGGGTTTGGATGGATATGTCGCCAGCATTTGTCAGGCGGACTTCTCGACAACCTTGCGGGACATGGGCCATTGGCTGGCCTGTCCAAGGATCTTTCACCTGACCGGCTTGATGTCTTCCCCTGAGTCCGTCGAGGTCATGCTCGACGGCGCGGTCCTCCCCAGGTTCAGCTGCAACCTGCCCGGCTCCTTTGCTGAACTCCAGGCTTGCAACGGCATAGACGATCAGAGCACTTGCGCGGCCGGCAGCCGCTGTGTGCCCACTTGGACCTACAAAATCCAAACAAGCAATCCGGAATTTCCTAATGGCAGCCTCATCTTCGGCGCTCATGCGGACCTTTGCGAATTGTCTGATGAAACAGGTCTGCGCATCAGCTTGGTCTATCCTGAATAGTCGAAGCAGCGGCACGAACAGAAGGACTTTCCCTGAGACTGCTCCCGCATAACTTTCTTGAAATCCTGCACCTTTAATAGTACTCCAAGAGCTAATACCCATAAGGTGCCATGGAACAAAAACGTATCCTCATCGTTGAAAACGACCCCCTCTTCGAGGCCGACCTCCGGCAGCGCTTGGAATTGCTGTCTTGTCAGGTCACCTCGGTGGTGGACGGGGCCGAGGGGATTGAAATGGCGGGCCAGAGCCAGCCCCATGCCATCGTGCTGGCCGCTGAGCTGGCGGGCATGTCCGGCTACTCGGTTTGCAACCGATTGAAAAAATCGGAGGCCTTGCAGGGTGTGCCGGTGCTCATTACTTCCACCGGCGAGACCCCCGACACCTTCGATCAGCACCGGCAACACAGCACCCCGGCGGACGACTACCTGGTCAAGGAAGAGTCCAGTCAATCCGTGGTGGACCGGGTCAGCCAATGGCTGGGCCTTGGTCAGCAGCCTCTTGAAGAAGCAGACGAACTCGATGGAGCCATCGACGCATTAACTGGCGACGGCGCACCCAACAGCCAAACCGAAGCAGGAGCCGACCAGGTGGACGACCTCGAAGAATTGGATGAGCTGGAAGAACTCGAAGAGCTCGAAGAACTAGACGCCCTGGAGCCGATGGAGCAGGCCCCCGCGCCCCAGCCGGCAGCCGAACCCGTTACTGAATCGGCCGCCGTGGCACCACTGGACGACTCCAAAGACGGGGACTTCGACTCGGTTTTCGACAACCTGACCGAGGCCCCGAAGGAAACGAAAGAGGCAGCGCCCGTCAAGCAAGCAGCCAAGGGCATGCCGCCCCCTCCGCCCAAGCGCAAAGGGTCGGGGAGCGGCGACGACGACGAGTTCGGCTTCGACTCCAAACTGCAGTTCCTTCGCAAGACGCTAAAAAAACGCGAGAAATCATTAGACAACTCGCGCAAAGAGCAGACCAAACTCAAAAGCCAGATGAAAGAAGTGGCAAAAGAGCTCAAACAGCTCACCAACACTTCGACGGAGCAAGAAAAACAAATCGCACAGTTGCAAGAACAAAACGCGACCGTGGGCCAACAACTCGAGCAAACCCAAGGCCAGTTACAAGAAACCGCGGGAGAGCTCGATACGGTCGAGCAGCGCTTTGAGGCTGAGAAAACCGAACTCAACGAGGCCTTGGACGAGCAACTCAACAAGCTCAAGGTACTGCAAGAAACCTTGCAATTACTCAGCCAGAAGAAGAACGAAGAAGCGGCTGAATATGATGAACAACTGGAAGATAGCCGCAAGCGAATCGAGCTTTTGCAGGAATCCTTAGAAGAGGTAACCGAAGAAAAAGAAACCCATGAACAGGATCTGAACCAGGAAATCGAAGTCGAGCGCGGCCGCGCCGACCTGCTGCAAGACAGCCTGGACGCGCTGACCGAAGAAAAAGAAAGCGTGGAGACCCGGATCGCTGAGTTGGAAGGTGCCCTCAAAGAAGCGGCGGCCATGTACGCCCAACTCGAAGCGGACAAAGCCGGAGTCGTGGAGGACGCAGAGCAAGAGAAACAGGCACTCAAGGCCGGTTTTGAGGGCGAACGTCAGACCATGAACGGGCAGATGGAAGAGCTGCTCGAGGCCAGCCAAACCCGTGAGCAAGAGCTCAACGCCCGCATCCAGGACCGAGAACGCAACATCGCCTTGCTGGAAGAGTCCTTGGAAAAAACCAAGGGCGAAATGGGCGAGTCCATCGAGCAACTCGAGAACAAAGCAACGGGGCTCGAAGAACAACTCCAATCCACCGAAGATCAATTGCAGCAAACCCAGGCTGATGGAGAAAGCCAGGTCCAGGATCTGCAAGGGCAAATCGATGATCTGAAAAACCGCGTCGAGCGCCTGACGGATGAGAACAAGCAACTTGAAACCCAAAGCAGTGAAGAAATGGGGCGACTCAACAATACCCTGGAAGAAGAGCGGCAACGCTATGAGGCCCTGCGCATTTCAGCCGATCAGGCCGCCGATGAGCAGGCCAGCATCGAGCAGGGCATGAGGGCCCGATTGGAAGACAGCCAGAAGGCCACGGAAGACCTACAGGCCGAGATGGCTCAACGCCATGCCGAGGCTGAGCAGGCCTACGGCGAGCTCAAAACCGGCTTTGACGAGAGCAGCGAGAAAGCCGACACCCTGGAAAGCAAGCTGTCCGCGCTGATGGAGAAGATGACATTGATGGGGCAAAAGCTCCAGGAGGGCATGCAAAAGCGCTCAGAGCAGGCAGCAGAAATTGAACAAAAAGAGCAACAGCTTAACGAGGCACAGCAATCATTAGAAGCATCCCAGGCCCAAGTAGCCGAGGGAGAGGGTCAGTGCGATCAGTTGCGAGGTCACATCAACCGACTGGAGCAATCCGGCCAAGAACTCAGCAGCGAGATTGAACAAGCGCAAAGCCAGCAGACCGGGCTGGAGCAAGAAATTCTGCGCATGCAGAGCTTGGTCAACGAGCGAGACGAGAGCATCGGCCAACTACAGGGGACCTTAGACGCCAAGGACGAGGTCCTAACCAGCGCTGAAGACGAAGCCACCGGCCTGCGCAGCCGACTCGAACAGGTCGAAGAAGAACTACGGGACAAGACGCAGGCATTAGAAGAATCCCAGCAGCAAACCGGTCAACTCTCCGAGCAGTGCTCGAACTTGCAGGCCAGCGGAAGCGATCAACAGGCAGCCATGCAAGAGTCCGATTTGCACCACGCCGATGCCATGGACAAAGTCAAGCAGCAGTGGCAGGAGCGCTTGCAACACCTTGAGTCAGACAAAGACAACGAGTTGGCTCAACTGAGAGCCAGCCAGCAAAGCGAAGTCGAAAAGGCCCAGGTCCAGCACCGGCAGGAAATCGAGAAGCTCATGGCCGGTCACGAGAAAAAACTCGGCAAATACCAAGAGGCCGTCGAGCAGGCCAAGACCAAACTCCTGGAGCAAAAAAAGAAGCTCGATCTCGCCAAAAAAGAAGATCAGCGACTCAGAATCCGCGAAAAGAAAATGATGGATGCGGTGAAGCAAGCCCAAGCATTGGTCAAGGCCCATAGAAAATAGCGGCCCCAAGAAGCCAAACGCATTAACTATTTCTTTTTCATTACGGTGTAGATGGTCAGATCGACTCCGGGTACGGGGCGTACCCTGCCCTGCCAGTCTCTAAAGCCTTTTGCGGTCAACTCAACCTCTGATGTGCCGCCCACGAGAAGTTTCGCCGCCATGGGCGTGATGTATTTTTCGGTGCTGAAGCCGTTGATGGTGAGTTTGGCATTCTCTGGTTCGGTTTCGAATCGCAGCTTGGCTCGATCGGGAAGTCCATCCTGACCGTCAGCAGCCGCGAGGGACACGCTGAATTCTTCGTCGGCCTTCAGGTGCAATCGGTCGAAGACCGGCGGCTTGCCTTCCCACTCGAGCAGGACTACATGGTCTAAGCTGGCCGGCACCTTCCTCAGGGTGAAGGGCGTCTTTTTGCCCGTCTCCAAACCATCCAAGAAAATCATCGCACCCGGAGGGACGCTTTCGATCTTGATCTTGCCGAAGCCTTGGCCTTCTGCCCCGGCCACGATGGGCTTCCCTTTGAGCCGGGCCTGCAGGGCTTCCGATTTGGACAACACCGCCTTGATCTCCAGGGGCTTGGTGGTGTCCGTCAAAGTGATCTTCTTTTCCCACTCAGGCAAATCGGGCAGCGTGACTTTGAGAATGTACTCCTTGCCCGGCTCGATATTGCCGATGTCCGTCGGGGTACGCCCAGGCAAGCGCTGCTCATCCAAAAACACGTCTGCGCCGCCCGGCACGCTGGTGACGAACAAGACCCCGGTTGCCGGCACCTTGCTGACCGTGAGCTCGTCACGCTTGCTATAAAGCAGTCCGCCGGCGAGGCCCAAAATCACCAAGAACAAGAAAATCCAAAGACCCTTCCCTTTTTTCTTGCCCATGGGAGCCAAGACGTCGGAATAACGATCATCATCATCATAACCCGGGTCGATGATATCCGCCGATGGATCGACAAGCTCCGGGATGGGCTGAGGAGCCATCGAATCGGTCTGGGGCGCAATACTCGGCACACCAGCACCATCCGGCATTTTGGGGGGCGGGGCCCTCCTCGGCAGGTATTCACCACGCACCCGGGCTGGGATCTCGCTGATATGGGGTGACGCTTCCAGTTTCAGGTTGGCGGGGGTATATTCAGTCGAAGGCGTGAACTCGGGCCCGATGGGTCCGCTGAGGCTGCCGGGGTCGGAGGCCTCAGGCCCGGATCCCGAGCCGTCACCAAAAAACATATCCAGAAAAACCACCAAATCCTGGTTGCCTTCTTTTTCGGCGGCCCGAACAGCGTTTTCCAAATCGCTGGCGTTGGCTGTGCCCAGGGCCTTGCTCATCGCGGCCAACTCATCGCTAAACAAGTCGGCCATGAACTGGGATATGAAGATCTGATTGGAGCGCAAGCCTTTGACCAACAGGTAGTCCTCTAAGTGGGACTGCATCTCCTGGGCACTCTGGTAGCGCTTATCCAGATCGCGAGTTAAAGCCTTGTTGATGATGCCCTCGAGTTCGACATCGATCTCAGGGTTGCGAGTTCTCAAAGGGACAATATCGGCCCCCAAAGCAGCCTTCAAAGTATCCAGATCCGTCTTGCGCTTAAAAAGCCGTGTCCAGGCCAGCAATTCGTACATGACGATGCCGGCCGAGAAGACATCGGAACGGCCGTCCAGGTCAGCACCCTGGATTTGCTCGGGGGACATATATGCGTGCTTGCCCTTGACCCGACCGGGCATGGTGGTGGAGATCTCACTGCGGGCTTTGGCGATGCCGAAGTCCACAAGTTTAACGTCCCCCTCGTAAGAAACGATGATGTTATGCGGGCTCACGTCCCGGTGAACCACGCCGCTTACCGTGCCGTCCAAACCCTTCTGGCTGTGAGCATAATGCAAGCCGCCCAGGATACCGGAAAAAATCTTAACCACGTGCTCAATGGGAATACGCTTTTTTCTTTTTGCGCATCTCCGAACGATGGACTTGATGTCCTGGCCGTTGATGTACTCCATGGCGATGTAGAAGGCATTATCCTGCTGACCCAAGTCGTAAATCTGCACGATGTTGGAGTGGTTAAAGCGAGCGGCAATCCGAGCCTCGTCTAAAAACATGTCGACGAAACGCTCCTGGGTGGCCAAATTGGGCAAGATGCGCTTCAAGACCACCAACTTCTCGAAGCCTTCCAGGCCCGTCTGACGCGCCAGGTAGATCTCCGCCATGCCACCTGTGGCCAGGCGTTTGAGCAGTTGATATTTTCCAATACGCCCGAGTTTTGTCAAGTGAACTCCCCTTCACCCCAGCTCGATCTTGCCTATCAGTAAACAACTTCCATGCTGTAACTGTTCTCAGCACCCTCCCAGCCATAGACCAGGATGTAGTAGGTACCGGCGTCCAAACCAGCCATGCCCACCACCTCCGAATCGCCGTAGGAGTAGGAACCATTCAAAACCTGGCCATTTTCGTCCAGCAATTCCAAATCCAGATCGCCTGCGGCGTTGGTAAAATCAATGGCGGCCATAATCTCGGCATTGGCACCCACCTCCACCGAGTACCAATCCACGTCCCCGGAACAGAGCATCAAATCATCGTAGGTCCTGTCCGTCACCGGGAATGCCGTGGCACGGGTGTCGTTGGGCTCCATGTTGTCATCCCAACAAAACGCGCCGTAGTCGATGCTCATGTCGTATACATTCTCAGCGTCTTCATAGCCATAGACCCAAACGTAGTAGTAACCATCGCTGGGGATGCTGTAGCTGATGCTCTCGTTGTCGTCCTCGCTGTCTCCCCACAGAAGTCCGCCGCCCGCATCGCCAGTGATCACCACGTCCAAATCGCCGTTGCCGTGGACGAAGGTCAAATCAACAATGAGATCTTCACCCGCGAACATGTAATTCTCGTACCAGTCTTCGTTGCCGGCGCAAAGCACCAGCCCCGGGTAGAGCCCATCCAAAACGAATTCGGCCGTATCGATTGAGTCGTTGGGCTCGAAGACGTCATCCATACAAGTTCCGGAGCTCACAAAATTCACTTCCATGTCATAAACGTTGGCCGCACCGCCGTATCCAAAGACACGCACCAGATAGTCGGCTTCGCCCCAAATGGCCTCTGCCGTCACGGTTTCGGAGTCGTCGATGCCGTAGCTACCGGAGATGGGCGTGGTCGAATCGTCGGCATCAAAAAGCTCCAAATCCAAATCGCCTGCCAGGCCATCGAAGTAGAGGGTCAAGCGCAGACCGTCTCCTGCGTTGACGTGCACCAGATACCAATCTTCGTCCCGCGAACAAATCTGCAAGTCGATTTGGTCCCCGGCAATGCTGGCGGCGGTGAGCGCCGTATCGTTTTCTTCGAAGTCGTCATCGTTGCACTGATACGGCTTGCAAAGGCTGCTCTGGCAAGAAGTGCCCGAAGGGCAATCGGGGTCGGTGGTGCATGAGAGATAGCAAACGCCATCCGAACAAAGGTGGCCGCTCATGCAGTTCACCGCAACCACATCCAGGCAACCGTCACCGTCTTCGTCCGAGCAGAACCAGCTCTGCTCGGGATGATTCTGAACGCAACCCATTTCGTTTTGCTGGCAAGCGTCTTCGCAGAAGTAAACGCATTGACCATTCGAACAACGCTGGTCGGCACCACAGGGCACGGAAGAACTCCAGTCGAGACATGTATCCGAGTCATACTGGCCGCAAATCCGGTAGCCGCTTTCTCCGAAACACTCGGTGAATCCTTCGACGTCGCAGTCGTGGGTGCAAGGCCGGGTGCTGCATTGACCATCGGAACAGAGTTCGTCGGCACCGCAAGGCTGCAGGTCGCTCCACTCGAGGCATGCATCCCAATCGTAATCGCCACATTCCAAAAATCCATCACCGGAGCATTGGGTGGCACCTGGTACGTCGCATTCGTTGAAGCAAATAATGTGGCAGCCGGCCACGCCGTTAACATCCACGACGCATCGTTCCCAGAGATTGCACTGGCTGGGCTCTCCCCAATCGGCGCAAGGATCTTGATCGTATTCACCGCAGCTTCGAACGCTCTGGAATCCAGAACATTCCGTGTCGCCCCGGTCGCATTCGGGTTGGCAAGAGACGGAACAGACGCCCAGAGAACAAGTCTCATTGTACTTGCAATCGGTCACGGGACCCCAGTCAGTGCAGGGATCTTCGTCATGCTGCCCGCAAATCTGGTAGCCGTTTTGGAGGCACCGGCGTTCTCCGGCATAGCATTCGTCGACGCAGTCGAAAATACAAACGCCCTGCTCACAGCGCTCATTGGCACCGCAGGCCGTGGCGTTGCCAAGCTCAAGACAGGGGTCTGTGTCGTAATCGCCGCATGTCCTGAAACCCCGATCATCCGCCGTGCAGACCCGCTCGCCCATTTTCAAGCCATCGCAGTCGTCCGTGCAGGCTTCAATACACGAGCCGTTGTAACAAACCAAGGCACCATCACAGACGGTAGCCGCCGACCACTCGTTGCATGGGTCATCATCCAGATCGCCGCAGGTGCGGAAGCTCGTGCCATCGACACATTCTTTCTTGCCCGCCGGGCTGCATTCGTTGGTGCAGGTAACGCAGACACCGTTGGCGCAAGACTGACCCGCGGGACATTCGGTGGCAGCGGCCCAATCGCAGCAGCCCGTCTCCGGACAGGCGCATGCCTGGACCTGCGTGGGCTGACCCGAGACGCACTGGCTTTCATTCTCCGCACAGCGATCCTGACAGTCGTCCACACACAAGCCGGCACCCTGACAAACCTGCCCGGGCAGACAGCTCTGAGAATTGCTCCACTCGGTGCAGCCATCCCCATTGGAATCACCGCAAAGCTGATACTGATCGCCGGCACAGCGCCGGGTGCCGTTCTGGCATTCGTTCTCACAGGAAGATACACAGCGGTCCAAGAGGCATTCATCCGGGCAGGTGAATGGATCGCCCCATTCCATGCAACCGTCGCCGTCGTAGTCACCACAGCTCATCAAACTGTTTCCCTGGCATTGGTTGGCTCCCATCATGCAAACATCTTGACAGGCGTCACCGCCGCAGCCCACCGAGGCCACAAAGAGGGTCATCGTAAAAAAAGCCAACAAACAACGCGTATGCGTCTTCGCGAACATGGTCCACTCCCAAAAAGGTTAGAAATCAGGCTGAATAATAGGCATAAAGCCAGAGAAAATCAAGTCATTGGAGGATTTCGGGGGAGACTAATTTTGCAAACGTTCAATACCTAAGACGCCTTTGATCTTTTCAACTTTCTTGGCAACATCCTTAAATTGCTCCAGAGAACCGATGCCCAACTTGAAATTGCAGACGGCTCTGCCTGCATCGTCCACCCTGGCGTTGACCTGAGAAATATTGATGCCCTGATCGCTCATGACGTTGGTGATGTTGGCCAACATCCCCGAACGGTCTTCACAGAGAACCCGGACCGAAATGGTGCGTACCACATCATGCTCCAAGTCCCAGTTCACCTCTATTAACCGTTCGGGATCTGAATCCAGCACCCGCTTGCAACTGCGAGTGTGTACGGTGACCCCTCGACCCCGAGTGATCACCCCCACCAGATTGTCACCCGGAATGGGATTGCAGCACTTGCCAAAACGCACCATCACGTCCTCTAGGCCCTGGACCAAGATGCCACTTTTGGTTTTTCGTGACGGGCGCTTGAAGAACTGACCGATTTTCGAAGGCTTGAGGTTTTCTTTGGCCTGCTCCAACTCTCGACGCTTCTCTTCGGGCAACAAGAGCTCGATGGCCCGGGTGGTGCTGATCTTGCCGTAACCCAAAGCCACCATCAATTCGTCCGGGTTTCTGAAACCCAACTCGTCCGCCACCTGCCCCACTTGACCACTACGCCAAGCTTTATTCAGATTGACGCCCTGACGCTTGCACTCCTTCTCCAGCACCTCGCGACCGATCTCCTGGGATCGCTTGCGTTGTTCCGCCCGGATAACATTTCGGATCTTGTTTTTGGCCCGAGAGGTCTTGACGAAGGCCAGCCAGTCCTTGCTGGGGCGCTGTTTCTTGTTGGTCAGAATCTCGATGGTGTCGCCATTTTTCAGCCTCTGGCGCAAAGGCGCGATCTTGCCATTCACTCGAGCGCCGACGCAGTGGTGTCCCACCTCGGTGTGCACTGCATATGCAAAGTCCAAGGATGTGGCACCGCGGGGCATGGCCTTGACCTCGCCCTGAGGCGTAAAAACAAAGACCTCGTCGCTGAAAAGATCCACCTTGACGCTCTCAAGAAACTCAGCCGGGTCCTTCAGTTCCTTCTGCTGATCCAGCAGTTCTCGCAGCCAGGCAAACTGGGACATGTCCTTGCTGGCCCGAATCTCCCCGCGCACCCCTTCCTTGTATGCCCAATGGGCCGCCACGCCCTGCTCCGCAATGCGGTGCATGTCCGCCGTGCGAATCTGGATCTCAACCCGCTCACCCTCGGGCCCCAGCACGGTTGTGTGCAGGGACTGATAACGATTGATCTTGGGCATGGCGATGTAGTCTTTGAATCGACCGCTCACCGGTTTCCAGGTGGCGTGAATCAAACCCAGCATGCGATAGCAATCACCCACATTCTTGGTGATGATGCGGAAAGCGATGATGTCGTAAATCTGGTCGAAATGAACGTTTTTCTGGAGCATCTTTCGATAGATGCTGTAGGGATGCTTGATGCGGCCGGACACAGTCACATCGATTTCATTTTCTTCGGACGTGGTTTCGAGAAACTCAACAACCAGGTCGATAAAATGTCGTCGCTCTTGGCGTACCTGCTCTAAGCGCTGTTCGATGTCACCGAACTGCTCCGGATGCAACCACTTGAAGGACAAGTCCTCCAACTCACTACGTATCCATTGAATACCAAGGCGATTGGCCAAAGGAGCAAAAATGTCCAAAGTCTCCTGGCTGACGGACTGCCTGAGATCCGGCTCGACAAATTCCAAGGTGCGCATGTTGTGCAAGCGGTCGGCAAGCTTGACCAGAATCACCCGCAGGTCCTGACTCATGGCCACCAACATCTTGCGTACGTTTTCGGCTTGTCGTTCCTCCTTGGTGCTGAAATTAATCTTGGACAACTTGGTCACGCCCTCGACCAAGAATCGAACCGTGCTGCCGAAGAGCTCTTCGATCTCCTCCGCGGTGGCCAGGGTGTCTTCCAGGGTGTCGTGCAACAGGGCCGCCAGCACGCTGGGCTCGTCCAGGTTCAGTCGAGCGATGACATGAGCCACGCTCAAGGGATGGACCAGGTAAGGTTCTCCTGATTTCCTGAGCTGACCCTGGTGCACCTTGGCTGAGTAGACATAGGCCTTCTTGACCTCGTCCACATCCACGCCCGGGTTATGTGCACGCATCTCGTCAATGATGTCCTGCAACCGCACCATGTGCCAATCGTACCCCTTGTACTTAATTCTTACCTGCCCATTTGCCGGGCACGTTAAACACCGGCTGGTCTATTAGTCAAGCGGCTTTTAGACCTGAATCGGGAAAGACCGATATATTCACCCAAAGCCCACCGGGGCCTTGACAAGGACCTCTCAGGTGCTTATCCCTTTCCTCTGACTGAACAAACCAAGAGAACCAGGAGGAATAACCAATGAAGATCAAGCCATTGTACCGGCGGGTATTGGTCAAACGCATCGAGGCTGAACAAGTAAGCAAGGGTGGTATCATCATCCCCGAGGCAGCCAAAGAAAAACCTGCCGAGGCCAAGGTCGTCGCGGTTGGAGACGGACGGGACCCCAAAACCGGCGTCAAGGCCGACATGGACGTAAAAAAGGGCGACTTCGTGTTGTTTGGAAAATACTCAGGCAACGAAATCAAGCTTGAGGGCGAGGAACACATCATCCTGCGCGAGGACGAAATCCTCGCCATCATCGACAAGTAAGACGAGGAGATCAAGATGGCAGCCAAGCTTATTAAATACAAAGAAGATGCCCGTGCCAAGCTTCTGACGGGTGTGAACAAATTGGCCAACGCAGTTAAAGTGACCATGGGCCCCAAGGGCAGAAACGCCCTGCTGGAAAAAAGCTGGGGCTCCCCCACCATCACAAAAGACGGCGTGACGGTGGCCAAG
>JAFCZJ010000133.1 GCA_019314375.1 Deltaproteobacteria bacterium
GGAGCCTGGCTGCTTCGGGTCGAGTTGGCACCAGGACCCAAAGCCCAGAACTGGGACAAAGAAATCTATCGAAACTTGGGCAAGTCCGGTGCGCCCGAAAAAACCAAACCCTCCTGCCTTCGCCAAGCCCAAGGTGCCTTGGCCTCCGGCCTGCAGGTCGTCCATCGCGCACCACCCGAGAGCCGGGACATGATGCTGGTCCGCACATGGACAGAAACCCTGCCCCAGCTGGACTGTGCCATGAGAGAGGCCGACACCCGGGAGCATGCGAAGGATCTGGTCTCCGCCTGGAGCCTGATGCTGGCCAAACGCCGAGGCCGGGCATTCGATCAACAAACCCAGCTCATCATCTTGGACTCGGCATGCAAACGCGCCATCGAAGCGGCCTGCCTGCAAGCCAAGGATGTCCGCGCAAAGCACCAAATCGAACTGCCAAGCACGGAGCTCAGGGTCGGTTTTCCGCTGCCCCGAACCGAAGTCATCCAGCTGAGAGCGAACGATCGCACCCAAGTCAAGCCAAACAACCTGGGCCAAACCATCGCGCACAATCGCGCCTTAAGCAGAAGCATGAGTACCTACGAGCAGGACCGAAATTCACGCGCCGAACTGCTTTTGGCCGTGGAGGGGCAAACCAGCATCAAGGCCTTTGATGAGTTGCTCAGCAACCTGGGTGTCGTGGGTGCCGAACGCGTGGCGATCCTCCTGCGCAGTCCAAGCGGCGTGCGGGCGGTCGACATCGAACTGAGTTCCATGTTGCACAGTGATACGCCAAGCCCCAAAGCAAAGCAGGTGGAAGCCGGCCCCAAAATCCGGGGCATGCTGGGCTTGGCGAAGCAAGAAGCAACATTGCCGAATATCCCGGATCGTTTCGCGCGACTGGAGACGCCACGTAAGCTTGATCACAAACCCATACAACACCCGGCCGTCTTGACCGTGTCCTCATCGGGATTCTTGCTGCGCAGCCTGGGCCGGATCCATCGCCTTTCCCGCAAGGACCCACAAGGCGCCACCGAATTCATGCGAGAACTAAGGCAAGCCGAGCCCCTCTACATCAAGGCCGTCGAGGATAGCCACTTTTCGGATCTGGCCTTCGGCCTGGCCATGGCCGTCGACGCCAACAGCAAACGCACCGTCCTGATGGGCCCTCCCCCGCCAATCGTGCTTGAGGCCGTGAAGCAGAAACAAGGATTGCTGGCGATCCTGGGCAATCGCGGCAACCCGGGAGGACTCTCGACTGTCCTGGGCGGCGGCATCAGCTCCGGTGGTGGTGCCGGTGTGGGCATCAGTGGCTTCGTCGGCAGCGTTGATCCGGGGCCGATCCGCCGCGTGATAAGGTCCAAGCTCGCCGTCTTCAGAAATTGTTACGAACGTGAGCTTTCCAAGAATCCCACCTTGAAAGGCAAAATCACAGTCACCTGGGTCATTAACGCGAAGGGCAAAGTCGCCAAGATCTCAAAAATTGAAAGCACGATGAAAAGCGAGCCTGTGATAAATTGCATAAAAGCCAAGATCAAAAGCCTGCGTTTCCCCGCGCCCAAAGACGGAAAAGACAGGGTCGTCCGCTACCCTTTTATCTTCAAACCCAAGAAGTAAGTTCAAAATCTTTGATCCTTGGCTGCGACTGACCTATCCTTATCTCATGGCAACGAAAAAAGACGAGAGCAAGCCGGTCAAGAAAAAAACCAAGGCTGAGCCCAAAGCCAAGGCCGAGCCCAAAGTCAAGGCCGAGCCCAAAGCCAAGGCCGAGCCCAAAACCAAGGCCGAGCCCAAAACCAAAACCGAGCCCAAGACCAAAGCCGAACCCAAGACCAAAGCCGAACCCAAGACCAAGGCCGAACCCAAAGCCAAGGCCGAACCCAAAGCCAAGGCCAAAGAAAAACAAGAGACACCCAAGGTCGAAGACAAAATCGAATCGGAGCGAAGTTTTCACAAAGAGGCACTGGCCTTGGCTCGGCGCTTGGATTCCGACTACTTGCTTTTCATCTGCGACGAGAACACACCGCTGGAGGAATTGGACCAACGCAGCATGAAGAAAAAAGTCATCGTGGCCAGCGCCTCGGAGCGACAACGAATCATGGCCGAGGAATTGGGCCTGGCTTTCGAAACCCTGCCGGCTTATGCCTTCGAGCGATTCGAGAAGATCAACATCGCCCTGGGCGTTTGCGTCTCCTCGGGCAAATTGCAAGACGGCATGAAGGTGCTGTGCATGGTGGGCGCGCCCAACGCCTCTGAGCTGGACACCTGCATGATGGCCCAGGTGGGTCAAAAAAACGAAGAACAAGCCGCCTTGGCGGTCCTGCTCTCCGGCGCTGAGTATTCCACCCAGGTAATGGAAGCCGTACTGCACATTTCCATGAGCGTGGGCTTCGAGGGCATTGAAGGCGACCCGGTGGGCACTATTTTCGTCGTGGGCGACTCGGTGGCCGTCATGGAGAAATCCAAACAGCTCACCTTGAACCCCTTCCAGGGTTACTCGGAAGACGAGAAAAATATCTTAGACCCCAAGATCCGAGACGCGGTGAAAAACTTCTGTCTCTTGGACGGTGCCTTCGTCATTCGCGAGGATGGAGTCATCATGGCCGCCGGACGCTACCTGCGAGCGCCGGAAGACCTGGAACTCGATCTGCCTTTGGGATTGGGCACACGCAACGCAGCCGCCATGGCCGTCACCAAGGTCACAAAAGCAATCAGCTTCGTGATCTCCAAGACCACCGGCACCGTGCGCATCTACAAAAACGGCGAACTCAAGGCCGACTTAAAACAACCCCGTCGTCGGACTGCCCATTAAGAATCAGCCGCAACCACCGCAGTGAGAACCGCCGCCGGCTCCTTCCAGGGGCACCTTGGGATCTACACGATATCCCTTGAAAAATCCGCGCTCTACATAATCCACGCACACGCCGCCGGTTTGTTCAAGCAGCTCTTTGTCGATCACAAGCTTGAGCTTTCCTGTCTCGATAATCTCATCTGTTGTCTTTGACTCATCCAGAGCCAACCCCAATTGGGGCCCCGCTCAGCCATAGGTCAGATGCACCCGAAAAGCACTTTCCATTCCTTCATTATTCAGGAATTCCTCAAGCTTTTCGCGTGCGGCATCAGTCACTTCCAGCATGCGACACCTCGTCATGATTCCGTGGAGGTCCGTTCCTCCAATAGACAAAGTCTATAGCCTGAAAGACCCTTCGTCAATTCGGATTTTCAATGTCTTTTGATTTTTCCTCATAATTTCTTCAAAACAGAATCACCATCGTCCCCAAGGGTAATTCGCCGTAGATTTTGGCCACATCCCGCAGATGCGCCACGACGCAACCCCAACTCAGCCCCCGGGGCCCGTCGTTTTTCCATTCGTCGATCCAGCCGTGAAAGCCGATGCCGCCACCCAGGACCGTCTTGCCCAGGGTGGCCTTGCGGAGGGCCCAGGCCTTGGCGATTTGTTTCCGCTGGGACTTCGTTATCCACTTGCGCGCCAGGCCGTAGTCGCCGTCGTAGGGGTTGGGGTAGTTGATTTTGACCCAGTGACCGCTGAAATAGTCGCCAAAATTCCCAGAGAATTCGCCTTTGTAGCGATGGATGACGAAATACATGCCCTTGGGCGTACGCAGATCGCCTCGGCGTCTTTTGCGGCCGGTGGACTGGCCGAAGGCCACCTCGTAGGTGGCCTTGCGTTTGCCCTTGTTGAAGACAGCCATACGCAGGCTGTTGTGATCCACCAGGACGAGATGCGCTTCGGCCTGAGGGACGAAGAGCTTGCGGTGGGCTCGGATGAAGGCGCTGGGTGCGGCGTAGCGCGCCCGGATCCAGGCCAGGCTCTTGCCGTGGCCCGAGGGCCAGTAGGTGGGCGCTAAGCTTGAGTCCCAGCGTAGTTCCAGGTGCAGGTGGGCCTTGTAGCGTCCCTTCGCGTCCCTGCCGATGCTGCCGATGGTCTGCCTTCGGGTCACGACCTGTGCGGTTTTGACGGTCATGGATTTCAAGTGGGCGTAAAGCGATCGGATGCGCTTTTTCTCGTGGTTTTCGTAAAACAGGTGCTCGATGATGATCACCTTGCCCCACAAACCAGCGAAGTCCTTGGCCAGAACCACACGGCCGGCAGCCAGGCTGTGGACGGGTTGGCCCTCGTCTGTGTTGCCCCCTCCCCGCCCGTTCCAGTCCTCACCCGGGTGAAGCCCCAAGGAATATCGCTCTCCAAAGCCCGCGGCCACATACCAACCTTGATGGCGCTTGCCTGTCTTGGCATCCACATAGCTACCCTTGGCTTCGGCGTTGCCCACGGGGAAGTCAAAACCCTTGGCTACGGGATAGGGGTGTTCCAGGTAGCGATCAAAAACGTCGGGCCCGGCCGCGTTGGCCTCGCCCACCTGGAACATCAGGATGAGAAAGACCCAAGCAGCCAGGCTGCTCAGGACGGCCCAGAGGATGGCGCGGGTCATGCTACGTCTCATAGAACCTCCCGCGGTCTATCAAAGCAAGGGCCGTGCCAGGAAAAATTGGACGTGTTTTCATATCACTAGAACGAGAGGTCATCCGGCGAGTGTCATGGGAGACACGAGAGCAGGTCAAATCGACAACATGCGCTCCAGGGCCAGGCGAGCGTCGGCTTTGAGCTCTTCGTCAAGTTGTACCACAGGGCCTTCGGGCAGGGCCTCCATCGTGGCGCGCAGGTTGGTCAAATCGATGCGGGCCATGTTGTAACAAAGAGAACGACGCAAGGGGATCACCTGCCGATCGGAGTACTGAGCGGTCAGGCGTTCGACCAGGTGCATTTCCGTGCCGATGATGAGCGTAGTACCCGGTGCGGCCTCGGCCACTTCGCGCACCAAATAAGAAGTGGAGCCGGCACCGTCCACTGCCTGTACCACCGGCTGCGGGCATTCCGGATGCACGAGGATGCGGGCATCCGGATGTTTTTGGCGAGCCCAGGCCACGTCCTCGATGGTGAAGGCCGTGTGCACATGACAATAGCCCTTCCACAGGATCACCCGAGCCTTTTTCAAGCGATCCACTTCCACCCCGCCCTCCGGGCTCGATGGATCCCACAGCACCACTTCTTCAGGCTTGATGTCCATGCCGGCCACTGTATTGCGGCCCAAATGCTCGTCGGGCAGGAAAAAAACGACCTGGCGTTCGCGAAAGGCCCATTCGAAAGCCCGCCCGGCGTTGGACGAGGTGCAAACAGCCCCACCATGTTTCCCCACGAAGGCCTTCAGTTCGGCCGTGCTGTTCATGTAGACCAAAGGCATGATCGCCTCGGGCCCACGGACCTCGCTCATGCGATTCCATGCGGCTTCCACCGAAGCACGATCCGCAAAATCAGCCAGCGGACAACCGGCCGTGGCCTCCGGATGAAAAACCTTTTGCTCGTCACGGCGCAGAACCTCGGCCGCCTCGGCCATGAAGCGCACACCGCAAAAGACGATAAAGCGAGCATCCTTTGCGTCCCGAGCCGCCTTGGCCAATTCGTATGAATCGCCGAGCTTATCGGCCAGGGCCGTCAATTCAGGCCGCTGGTAGTGATGGGCCAAAAGAATGAGCTCATCTCCGAGGCGCGCTTTGACTTTTTGAATGGCTTCGATGGCCGCTTGATTCATGTTCATCGCCCTCTCCTTATCTACCCATTTCGTATACCAAGTGCCCAAGCTCTGGCAAGAGCAGTTCGTCCAGAGCCAAACGCACCGCCTTGGGCGAGCCCGGCAAGACCGCGACAAAGAGACAACGCCCGGCCAGCTCCACCACACCCGCCTCCGCCCGACTCAGCATGGCCGCCGAGCCAATCTCGTCATAGCTCAAGCGACGGAAAAGCTCCCCAAAACCTGGCAAGTTCTTGATCCAAAAGGGTTCCATGGCCTCAATGCTCAAATCGGCGGCGGCGATGCCCGTGCCGCCGGAGAAAAACACGGCTCTGAGTTCTTCGTGCTCTGTCAATTCCTTCAGGCACTCGCGCACCGACGCCACACCGTCTTTGATGATGCGCCGTTCGAGCACCCGATGTCCGGCCGCCTCGCATCGTTCCGCCATGACTGGACCCGAGCGATCTTCAGCCTCGCCCCGGGAAGTGCTGACCGTCACCAGGGCCAAAGAGACCTGCTTGGGTGCCTTGGATTTGTGTTCGTGATGACCCATGGACAATTCCCTATTCTATCTCATTATCTTGAGGCTCAGAGATCCAGAATTCGTACCTTGTACAGCAAGACCACGACCATCACGATGGGCACGATTACCCGGATGGCCCACAGCCAAACGATGAAGATATGTTTGAATTTCGAGCCCGTCTGAAACTCATCCTTGATTCTTTCAAGCGGGGCGAACCAACCGATGAATATGGCTATCAGTATCCCGCCCAAAGGAAGCATCCAGTTGGTGGCCAGGTAGTCGACGGTGTCGAAAAAATTCTTGCCGACGATGCTCTCCCAAGAGCTGAAGAGTCCCCCGCCGCCGGCGAGAGCGGAGGGGATGCCGAAGAGGAGTATCAGCAGCCCGGGAATCAGGGTCGCCTTTTTCCGAGACCAGCCGAAAGAATCGATGAAGTGCGACGTGACGACCTCGAGCAAGGAGATGCTCGAAGTCAGAGCGGCAAAGGCCAGCAGCAGGAAAAATAGAATCGCGAGAAGCTCACCGCCTGCGATCTGGGACAAAACGACCGGAATGGTCTTAAAAACCAGACCAGGCCCCTGGTCGGGCTCGAAGCCGAACGAGAAGACAATGGGAAAGATGATCAGGCAGGACATCAGGGCAATTATGAGATCCAAAGAGCAGACCACGGCACTGGCCTTGACCAGGTCGGTCTTCTTGCTCAGATAGCTCCCGTAGGTCAGCATCGCCCCCATGCCCAGGCTGAGCGTAAAGAACGCGTGCCCGACCGCCTCCAGCACCCCCGCGGCCGTCAGCTTATCGAAGTTGGGTGCGAAGACGAAGGAAACGCCGCGCACGAAGCCGGGCAAGAAAACGACCCGCGCCACCAGGATCAGCATGATCAAAAAAAGCATCGGCATGAGAATCCTTGCCCAGCGCTCGATGCCTTTTTTCACGCCGCCGAACACGATGCCGATGGTGAGCAGCATGAAAAGCGTATGCCAGAACAGGTTGATGTCGCCCGCGACGTAGAGCTTGTCGAACAGGGATGAGATCTGCTCAGGCGACTTGTTTGACAGGAAATCACAGACGGACATCAATACGTAATTCAGCGCCCAGCCGGCGACCACGCTATAATACGAGAGGATAATGAAGCCGGTCAGCACACCCAACCAGCCGAGCATTTTCCATTTGCTTTCCGGGCCGGCTAGTTTTCCGAAGGCCACCACCGGAGAGGCCTGCGTATTGCGTCCGATGACCAGCTCGGCAAGCATGATGGGATAGCCGACCAAAACGATCGCCACCAGGTAGATCAAAACGAAGGCGCCCCCGCCGTTCACCCCAGCGATGTAAGGAAATTTCCAGATATTTCCCAGACCAATGGCCGAACCGGCGGCCGCCAAAATGAACCCGGTCCTGGAACTCCACATGCCACGCTTAAATCCGCCGCCGCTTTCTGAAGGAGGTGTTTGCGATACGGGTTCGCCCATGCTCGCCTCGCGATAGATGCTGGGTTTTAGCGGGGAATCAAATTACAGGTCACCTGATAGCTGCCATCGGCCGCGGTGGTGGCGTGGTTTTGATCACAAAGTCCAAAACTACCCACACCGGCCGGTGTCTCGTCCAAAATCAAAGAAACCGGCATGTTGGCCAAAGGTGTCCCGTTGCTATCCAGAAGCTTGCCGTTGAACGCAATGGCCTGGCCGGTGTAAATGGAGAAATTCTGCATCGAATCTGCATAGAGCCCGAACTCCGGGCTCCAGTAACGCATGCAACCCTGGGCGAAGGCCGCGCCGGTCGGCAATATCTCGAAGGCAAAGACGCCGGGTCGGGCATCAAGTTGATAGCCGCCGCCTGTGACGGCTTGGGTACTGTAGCTCAAGCGCCCATCATCGACGTTGACTACCGACAAGCTGGCACCGGCGATGCCGCCAAGGCCCTGATGGTCCACGGTGCCGGACAGAGTCACGCCGTCACGAATATTGATTTCCTCTAATTCGATTAACGAAAACACATCGTTTTCACAACCCTGGTCGAGATGACAAGCGTCCTCGATGAGCAGTTGATAAGGCATGGTCGAGGAGGCAGGCGGCATGACGAAAAGATCGTATGCGGGTCCAACCTCTAAGGGGATATCGACCACGCCGCTTGCATCGCTCAGGGTGCCGGTATGGGCCAAGCGAGGCGGGTTGCTCTCCCGGTAGTAGGCTGAAACCGACCAGCCGGCAGCCTGTTCCGACAATGAGCAATGCAAAAGCTCGGTGGCCGGCAAGGCGATATCCTGGCTGGTGTTAGCCGATAAGTAATTCAGGCGAACTTGCGCCACCCGACCATCCGGAGCCTCGGCTCTCAAGTCCACCGGCCCGCCCGTGGGCAGACGCAGGCTGTAGTTGCCGGTGCCGTCGGTGGTCACCGGGCCGTCGTGGCAAACAGCCCGTTCACCCAAAATGCGAACCGTGGCACCGGAAACACTGCCTCCGCCGGAAGTCACACGACCGCTCAGGGTGTGACTGGGCAAGGCGTTGGTGTCAGGAAGCCAAGGTCCCACGCTGGCGGCGGGTCGCAGATCGGAAATACACTGTGCCGCCACTGTGCCATTGCCGCCAATGGCTAAGATGAAGCTCAAATCCGAAAAATTGCCCAGATCATCGTCGGCACCCGCATCCTCACCTGCATCCTCGCCTCCGTCTGGCTGCACCACCTCATCACCGCCAGTATCCCCACCATTGTCTCCACCGGCATCCCAACCGCCGTCTTCACCGCCGTCCACTGAGGGCTCTTCCTGGCTGGGCTTACACAGGCCGGCGATGCAGTCCTCTCCCGGATAGCAATCCTGCTTAACGCTACAAACCCGGGGACCCTCATCGCCCGGCAACACGCAATCGCCCGCCACACAGACCTGATAGTCCGGACAATCCCGGTCGGTCACGCAGCGCACCGTCACGTCGTTGCCACCGCCACCGCAAGCCACCGAGAACAGAAGAAAACAAGCGGCCAAACCGCCCCAGCAAATACGCATCTTCATGAGGACTACCTCCATCAAAAACCGCAATCAATCCCGAATGATGGGCTTGAGCACCTGGTTGATCTGCCTCAAGGCAAAGCGATGATCATCTTCAGTCATGGCCGCGACGCAAGGCTCGGGCACGATAATGTGCAAGCCCCGCTGCAAGGCGTCCATGGCCGTATACAAAACGCAACCGTTGGTGGTCACGCCACAGATAAGCAATTCGTCGATGTCCAACTCGTCCAAAAGCTTCTCTAAGTCCGTGCGATAGAAACCCGAATAGCTGACCTTGGGGATAACGTGGTCGCCGGGCTGAGGCGCCAGGGCATCGATGACCTCGGCCCCGTGGGTTCCAGCGATGGCGTGAGGCGGCCGGATCTCGAACTCGGGATCGTCGACCGTGTGACGGTCGCAGAGATAGATAACAGGACGCCCCTTCTCCCGCGCGTACCGGATCTCGCCCGCGATGTTGTCCAAGATCCAACGGCCTGCAGGCACTTCCCGCGGAGCACCTTCCTCAAGATAATCGTTGAGCATGTCGATGATGAGTAAAGCTTTGTGGTCACTCATGCCCTGCACCCTTTTTTTGGCCAAATTCTCGAATCTTGGCCGTTATCCTAGCATTCATCACACCCAGCTGCCAAGCACACCTGCTCAAAGACCCAACTCGGACCCCATGCCTCGCATGGCCTCCACTCCGATCTCGATGAACTCGGCCAATTCCAGGCCCAGTTTTTCACCCTCTCGAATGATGTCTCGGTTGGCACCAGCAGCAAAACGGGGTTCTTTCATCCGCTTGCGTACACTTTTAACCTTGAGATCGGCGATCCGCTTGCTGGGCAAAACCAGGCAAGATGCCACAACCAGTCCCGTCAATGTTTCGGCGGCGGCCAGGGCATGCTCCAGTTCCGTCTCCCGGGCAATGCCTAAAATCTCACCATTGTGAGCCCGGATAGCCTGCAAGGACTCGTCAGGAAGTTGGCCTTCAAGCCACTCGGCCGCGGTCAGGGCATGTCGGCTGGCGTCCTCCCCCACCTCGTCCAGGTCGATATCGTGCAGCAAGCCGGTCTGTCCCCAAAGCTCTTCATCGCGTCCCAATTTGCTGGCCAAAGCCCGCATGACCGCCTCGGTGGCCAGCATATGCCTGCGCAAATTGATGTTTTCAATTTTCGACTCCATCAAATCCAATGCCTGGGCACGATCCATGCCGAATACCTTCCTTTCCTACCTCATCACACCTTGGGTGCAGATTCCTTACCATGTGCATCGCATTCGGGTCAACGCACGGCCCGTTGACAAACCTGAGGATCAAGCGTAGTTTCAGCCTTCTGTAACGCAAGGCATGGCAGACAACTACAGCGCGACCAAAAACTAAGAACAAGATCGAAAAAGTAGTAGCTGAACCCACTTGGAAGGGAGCAGAACCATGAAGCACATTCATCGACTCAGTTGGTTGCCGGCCCTGGCTTTGGTGCCCATCCTGGCCATGGCCTGTGACGGGACCCCGACGCAAGAATTCGCAAGCTTGCAACAGTCCGCCACCATTTTGGTGCCGCAGGATTACGCCAGCATTGACGACGCAGTGGACGCGGCCGGTCCCGGCGATACGATTCAAGTAGCGCCAGGCAACTACACCGAGGATGTCAACAAGCCGGTGAAAATCATCGGCGACGCCAACCAGCGCCCCAAGCTCTTCGGCACCTTCTATTTCTTCAACGCCGATGGTTCCGAGCTGCGCAACTTTGAAGTGCGTGGCCCATCGACCTCTCGCAGCGGTGTTCGCGCCTACGCCACCAGCCTGACGGTGGACATGGTGCACATGACTGATTTCTACAACTGCATGTCATTCGCCTCCACCTCCAACGGCGACAGTGTGGTGGGGCGCAGCGTGGCCACGGGCTGCACTTACGGCGTGGCCATCGAGAGCGGCGCTTCGGTACAGCTCATGTCCAACCTGATCTTCTTTAATGGCATCTCCGGCGTGGTCGCCGAGGATGGCAGCGCGGCCATGGTGATCAACAACACCGTGCTGGGCAACGGCAGCTACCTCTTTGACGATCCGGCCGTGGATTGCCAAGCCGGCGCCTCGACCACCCTGCGCAACAACATCATCGTTTCCAACGACGTGGGCTTGGCCTGTGAGGGCAACTGCGACGCCGACTACAACCTGGTTTGGGGCAACCAAACCGACTACGGCACGGGTGCCAGTGTCGGCGGCCATGACCTCTGGGGCGATCCCCGCTTCGCAGAAGTTGGTGAATACGACTTTCACCTGCAAGAGAACTCCCCGGCCATCGACGCAGGCGACAGCGTCACCTTTGCCACCGCCGATTACGATGGCATTCTCCGACCCCAGGGAGCCGGCGTGGATCTGGGCGCCTACGAGTACGTGCGCTTCGCCTCGGGAATCACCCTGATCATCAACGAAGTCTTGGCCAACCCGCTGGTGGAAACCACCGGCGAGTACATCGAACTGGTTAACTACGGCGACGCATCCGTTGACGCAAGCGGCCTTGTCATCTGGGACGGCGACTCCATCGATGCATTGGCCGGTTACGAGGGCGGCAGCACCGTCATCCCGGCGGGCGGTTATGCACTCATCATCGATCCCGACTACGCAGACGACCACGACATCGAGGCCGGCACCGTCTTGTTGACCGTGGCTTCCAGCACCACCATCGGCAACGGACTGAGCACCTCGGATCCCATCTCCCTCTGGGAGGGCAACCTGGTGACCCGCATCGACCGATTCAGCTTCCCCGCGAATCCGGGCAACGGCGTGAGCATGGAACGAGTTTCCATCGAAGAAGGCGACATTTTGGCCAACTGGACATCCAGCCCTTGCTCGGTGTCACCGGGTCGAGAAAACTGCGCTTCCAGCCCCTCAAACGTATCCCGGGATCTGCTCATCGCCATCAACGAAATCATGGCCAACCCCTTAGACGAGGGCACGGGAGAATTCATCGAGCTGTACAACTTTGACGAGGAAGCCATCGACCTGGCCGGTTTCATCATCACCGACGGCGATTCAAACGACACCATCACGGGCTGGGCCGGAGGCACCTCCGTGCTGCAACCTGGCGAATACGGCGTGATCCTCGACCCCGGCTATGCGGGCCAATATACCATTCCCGCCGAAGCCGTGCTGCTGACCATCACCGACTCGCTCACTTTGGGCAACGGCCTCTCCATCGCCGATCCCATCAGCCTCATCGAGCCTTCTGGCATGGCGGTTGTGGACTCTTACAGCCGTGTTTACGATCCGGGCAACGGGATCTCCGTAGAGAAAGTGGATCACCAGGTCGGCGACGTACCCTCAAACTTCGTGGCCTCCACCTGCCCCTCCGGCTCGTCACCCGGCGCCGTGAACTGCGTGGCCGGTGACAGCGATCCCATCAGCGGCAACACCATCACCATCACCGAAGTCATGGCAAACGCCCTGGACGAAGACACTGGTGAATACATCGAGCTGTACAACTATGGGGACACGGCCATAAACGTTCTGGACTGGCGTTTGGACGACGGTGACGCAACCGACACCCTTGAGGCGCTATACGGCGGCTCGACCACCATCCCGGCCGGCGGCTATGCCATGATCTTAGACGCGGAATACGCCAATGACTATGGCTCGCTTGCCGGCGTGATTCTTTTAACCACCGACGACACCACCATCGGCAGCGGCCTGGCCACCACCGATCCCATTCGTCTGCGAGCGGCGGATGGCACGCGCACCGTGGACTCCTTTTCCTTTCCCTTCAACCCGGGCAACGGCATCTCGGTTGAAAAAATTGATCTCGTCGTGGGCGACGTGCCCCAAAACTGGATCGCCTCGCCCTGCAACTCTTCGCCCGGCGCGGTCAACTGCGCTTGGGGTGGCAGCAACACCACCGAGCTGACCTCCACCCATGTAACCATCTCCGAGGTCATGGCCAACCCCATTGCCGAAGGTTCAGGCGAGTTCATCGAGCTCTTCAACGCCGGTCCAGTCGCCGTGGACGTGTCGGGCTGGGTATTGACCGACGGCGACGCCATCGACATCGTCCAGGGATATCAAGGCGGTGCCACCAGCATCCCGCCGGGCGGCTATGCCGTCATCCTGGACACGGGCTATGCTTCCGATTACAGCATCGATGCCTCAGCCGTGCTCCTGACGGTGGGTGATGCTACCCTGGGCAACAGCCTGAGCACCGACGACCCCATTACTCTTTATGAAGCAAATGGCTCCACCGTGGTCGCCACTTTCAGCTTCCCCACGAACCCCGGCAACGGCGTCTCCATGGAGAAGCGCACCCTGACAGGCGGCGACATCGACAGCAACTGGGCAGCCTCGACTTGCCGCACGGCCAATGCCGACGACAACGACTTCAGCTCACCCGGCACACGCAACTGCACCGATCCCAACGACGGAGTCAGCGGCACCAACGTCACCGGGCAAGACTGCCCCTATGGTGCAGTGGACTGCTTGAACGGCATCTGCCTGATGGACCTGCTCAGCTGGGACAGCTACTGCTCCGAGACTTGCGCGGTCGCCAACGATCAGTGCCCGACCGATTTCCATTGTGAAGTCATCACGGACCTGTGGGGTTTTGACAGCTCCGAAGTTTGCGTGCAGGACTGACGCTAAGGCAATTGGGAGGAACACAAAATGCGAATTAAATTCCTATCCATCCTGATGATGGTGCTCTTCGCCGCCTTCGGTTTAGCCGTGACCGCCTGCGATGGTGGCGGTGACGACCCAAGCTGCGTCGATTTGGACGGCGACACCTTCGGTGTCAACTGTGTGCCCGGACCGGACTGCGACGACGCGGACCCATTGTGCCACGAAGGGGCTTGCTGCGATGCAGGTGAATGCACCGACGGCGACAACGACGGCTATGGCTCACCGGCATCAAGCGACTGCACCCACGCGGCATTGGACTGTGACGACAACGACGCTGCGATACACCCTGGCGCCACGGAAGTCTGCAACGGCGCGGACGACGACTGCGACGGCAACACGGACGACGGTGAAATCTCCTGCGGCGTGGGCGCCTGCCAGGTGACCGTCGCCGCCTGCGCCGGTGGTACCGACAACACCTGCACACCATTAGACCCACCCGAAGTCACCGAGACCACCTGCGACGACGGCATCGACAACGACTGCGACGGGACGGCGGACGATCAGGACCTCGATTGCCAAACCTGCGAGGACGGTGATTCGGACGGATATGGCCAGTACTGTGAACAGGGCCTGGACTGCGACGATTCAAACGCCGACATCAACCCAGGTGCCACCGAGGTCTGTGACGGCGTGGACAACGACTGCGACGACGCCACCGACGAAGATGACGTTTGCGCCGATTGCGTGGACAACGACTCAGATGGTTACGACGCCGTCAGCGCCAATTGCCCCACGGGCGACGACTGCGATGACTCGGATGCGGATATCAACCCCGGCCAGGTCGAAAACCCCTTCAACCACATTGACGACGACTGCGACGATGTGGTGGACGAAACGGTCGACAGCCCCTTGCAGGGCCAGGTGGTCTTCAACGAGATCCTCATCGACGGCACCTGTGATCTAGACGCCAACGGCGACGGAGACATCGACTCGATCACGGACGAATTCGTCGAAATCCTGAACCTGTCCGGCGGCACCCTGGACATGAGCGGCTGGACCCTCTACGACTCGGACATCGCCATCGCGCGACATACCTTCCCGGAAGGCGCAAGCCTGCCCAGCGGCGAGGTCTTCGTGATCTTCGGCGGCGAACCGGGTTTGGAAGACATGACCGGGGCGCAATTCGTGGGCGCCATCAACTCAGATTCCGGTCTGCAATACGGCTTGAGCCTGAACAACTCCGATGGCGACTCCATCACCTTGTATGACGAACAACTCCGTGTGGTGGCCATGTTCGGTTACGGCGACGCCGGCAACCACGCCATCGTCTTAGACGAGTCGGCGACCCGCAATCCTGACGGCACAGGCGCTTTTGAGCCCCACACCCAGGCTGCGAGCGACGCCGAGGTCATCTTTTCGCCGGGCACCAAGCTCGACGGCAACGCCTTCCCCTGAGTCTGGACAAATGAAAACCCGCCCTGACGGCAGAACGACCGGCGAGTTGCGCCCGGTCCATGTGCGAACCGGAGTCCAGAAAGACCCGGCTGGTTCGGTGGAGATATCCTTCGGCGACACCGTGGTTCTTTGCGCGGCCAGCATCTCAGACAAATTGCCCGGCTGGATAGCCAAGGCCGGTCATGGCTGGGTGACAGCCGAATACGCCATGCTGCCCGGCGCCGTGCCGGGCCGAGCCGGCCGAAATCCAGGCGGCCGGGCCAAAGAGATCCAGCGCCTCATCGGCCGCTCCTTGCGAGCCGCGATAGATTTGGAAGCCCTGGGCCAATACGCCATCACCATCGACTGCGACGTTTTGCAGGCCGACGGGGGCACGCGGGTGGCCTCCATCACCGGCGGCTACCTTGCCCTCACCCAGGCCATCGACAAGCTTTTGGCCGAAGGCAAACTCAAACAATCGCCCCTCAAGCACCATGTGCTCGCTGTCTCTTGCGCCATGGTAGATGGACAAGCTGTCTTGGATCCCTGTTACGACGAAGATCACCGCGCGGAGGTGGACATGAACTTCGTCTTCACCGCCGACGGGCGCTTGGTCGAAGTGCAGGGCACAGCCGAAGGCGAACCCTTTGCACAAAAAGACCTATTGGCCATGCTCGAACTGGCCAAACAAGGCATCGAGCAAATCAAAACCGCGCTGTGATGGCTGGCAGAACCCGTCCGACAAGGATTGTTGCTTACTGCCAGCGGCCCTCCCACTCTTCAAAGGAGTCGCCGCGAGACGGACAAGAAATGTGCTCCACAGAGGGATTCTTTGCGCCACTCATTTTCATTGTCATTTCCATCCAACCCGTCACCCGAACGCATGTAACCTCTGAGAGGGTCCCCATGTCGGTCAAACGCAGAATGGCATGGCCGGGTTTCAAGAGCACGATCTGCAACTTGCCCTTGGAATAGTAGCGACTCCAGATAATAGGTGCCCGCTTCAATACAAACCCTGGTGTGCCGACTTTCATCAAAAACTTATAAACGGTCTTGATCCCAAATTCCGCGCTGTATCGGCCCATCTTCCTGGCAATATCAAGGTCTCCTTTACCAAGAAGGCGATCTGTAGCCTTGATGAACTCTTCTATGAGCTGCATATCGTACCAACTGCTGATGAGGACCCACCCGTTAGCAATCTCGCGGCATTCCGGCGAAACCGATTCCAGCACTCGATTGAAACCCTCTTCTCCAAAAGTCACCTTCACGAATTCAATAATGGGCTTCCATCCAGCGCCTTTGAACTTTAGTTTTTCTTCGGCCACAAACTCACTCCCTGCCGACCAAGCTCGGCAAAATCAAAATTGACGCGGTGATTCCACGTAATCTTTCCAAAAACCTTTAATTATTGCAAGGAAGAAACTCCCTCTATCAGGCCGCCATGCACCTCAAAACAAATCGCTCAACTCCACAATTTGAACGTCTTGCCTTTTTGCTGCTTTTCGCAGCCCCTGTGTCGGAGCCTGTGATAAGACAAGATAGAAGCTTAGCCCGTATCCTCTGGGAGGAATGTAGCTTTTCTGCTGAACTTCAGCAAGATAGCCATGAACCACACCGGCCTTCCTGGCAATCCACTTGGCCTCAAGAACTCGCGATTCCCTGTCGGCCCCTGACTCTACAATGAGATCGACCTGTGTGGCCCCCTGCTCCCAAAACGGCCCCCAGCGGTAGCCTCTTTCATGTATGCCAAGCTTATTGAAAACAGATTCGTTCATGGATGAATTGGCTCGGCAATCAATGATCGACTCGATCAAGAGCTCAAAAGCACGACCGGAAAAGTCCGGGATATAGTAGCCCTGCTTCGATGCAAGCAGATTCGAAAATAAATTTTTCCGCCGATTATCCTTAATCTCTGCTCTACGCTTGTCGATAAGCTGAAAGTAAAAATTAAGGTAGAAATCTCGCATGACGTATCTGGTACCAGATTTGTTCTTCTTGGCTGCGGTACCCATGCGGGTTTTTTCGAAAACCAGGCCATAATCGATCAGTTTTTCAATACTCTCGCGTACAGAGGACTCAGAAATCCCTGTGGCTCGACAAATTTTTGCCACGGTCTTTCCCTCTTGGCCAAGAGAAGCAAGCAGACGTCGAATTCTTGCCCTCGACGCCTTGCTGAAATCGAGGTTGAGAATCTCGTCCAGCTCGTCGATAAAAATGGTCGACTGCGTAAAAAACGCTGTATTGATTGCCCTGATAAAGTTCTTCATGTCGGGGATCTGGTTGAGATAATAGGGAACACCGCCAATCATCATGTACAGAAGGGCAATCTCTTCATGTCCCCATTGTGGAAAAAAATGACGCTGCACTTCGCTTAGGCCAAATGGCCGGACCCACAGATCTGCATGTGTGCGGAGCCCCCTTAGGATGCTGCTGGCCTGAGCTGTCTTGTCGTCGAAGAATCGATTCGAAGACCCACAAATGATGACTTTGATATTTCCAGCTTTTTCCCACGAGAGCCATGCCTTTTTGAGCTTGCTCATGAAACCTGAGTTTTTTTTCGCGATCCAATGAATCTCATCGAACATGAGGACGAAAGCTTGTTTGGGCTGTTGTCGCGCATGGTCTGAAATGGCTGCAAATATCCTATCCCAAGACAGATCACGCAGACGAAAAAGACCGAGGCGCTGTTGGCCAACATGATCATCCCAGAGCTGAGCCATTGAAGACTGAAGCTCCTTGGTCGAGCTATCTTGTTCTCCTTGAAAATACAGGCCACCCAGACAGCGCTGAAGCTCTATGAGCAGCCAAGATTTTCCTATGCGGCGGCGCCCTCTCAAATGTATCAATCCAGAGCCTGAAGCAGCGCAAAACTCTGTCAACCTGCGCAGATCTTCCTCTCGCCCCACAAACTGAATCGGTGCTTTTCTCATGATGGGATCATAAAACCGCGGATCATCTCTGTCAAGAGTTTTACCGCGGTTTTCAACAAAACCGCGGTAAAACCTCATTCGTGCTTCATCCGCGGTTTAGCCCCCTATTTGTGCCTTGTTGAATTTTCATCAAGTAGACGCGAGAGCAGATCGCCCACATCGAGTTGAGTGGCCCAATGTTGCAAATAGCTTAGGTCGAGCGATTCCCCTTGAATTTGAGCTACGCTGAGTGCATCGCGGAATTGTCTCTCGGATTGACCAAGTTTTGACCACTCAAGCTTGGTGAGAATGACATCCTCGGGACTGGCGAACCAGCGCTCCTTCCCCAACGATGTCAGCATCATAGGTGGATCGAGGGATGCCATGTACGTTGCTGGCGAATGAGCCCGCCACCATGTAGGGAATGCCGCAATGATCAAAGACGTCGATTACCTGGTTGATGACTTCCTCGACGGTCATGGTTGAATGGCTCCGGCATCAGGATAGGCTTTTTCGAAAAGCGCCGACGGGAGAATGGCTTTGCACAGGGCCAGATTGACTTGGTCCTCACTGTATTGAGGATGCCGAAGCCGAATGCCACGCTTGATTAAATCACGAGCGAGATCCGCCATCTCAAGGCCTGCCTTCATTCGTTGCTCTGGTGAATGCTTGCGCAGGATCTCGATTTGTATGCGCCACGCCTCAGCGCAGGTATCGCGGGGTCTTCCATCTGACTTCATTTCGGCAGTATAGCATTGTCATTCAGGCAATGGGGAGAGCCTTGAACAACGGTCTGCCAGGTGCCCGGACAAGGGTTCAAACGTTCCAACGTTGGAACGCGGTTTCGCCTAATAACTCATGATCTTACAATTCCGTCCGTTGAAAATTACTTACATCGCCCTATATCCCAATTGAAGCGAGAATAACGCAACTACGTCCCCCTGCTACTCCTCTTAGAAGTAGTACTTGTATTCGAAGTAGTAGATGTTGGGGTAGGTGCCGAATTCGCTTTGGAGGCCTTCGTTGGTGGGGCGGGCGCCTAAGCCGAGCATGGCACCGAAGAGGAGATCGGATTCGTTGGAGACTGAGAGGACGAAGCCGGGTTGGATTAGGCTGGAGAGGTCGGAGGCTGAGAAAATCCAGGCGAAGGAGCCCTGGAGGATGGGCAGGATCTCGTAGCTTGCGACGAAGCCTATCATGTGCTCGCCCAAGTGGTAGCTGCCGCCGGAGGACATGCGGAGCAAGGAGGCCTCCTTGTTGTTCGCGTCCCCTGCCCCGTTGTAGAGGTATTCCATCTCCAGGTTCAGACTGAAGTCGAAGCGATGACCTATGCCCAGCACGACCTGGGCGTGGTCGCGGAAACGAGCTTCATCGAACATGAAGGGCAAGCTGTCGTCTTCGTCCGCGATGAAATAGGCACCTTCGCCGCGGATGGCGATGGGTCCCAGTTCCCCGGAGAAGGCTGCGCCTACCTGGTAGGCCCCGTAGAGCTTGCCGCCCTGGATGGCCAGATCCCAGTCCGCCAGGTTGGTATAGGCGCGTAAGATGATGGCCGAGCCGGTCCAGGAAACCTGGGCGATGGCGTCGTCTTCGTAGTTGTTCCAGACGTTCACCTTTCGACCCAGGGCCCCCACCAGGGTCAAGCCGGAGTAATCGCCGAAGGGTAGATCGATGCGCAAGGCGTCCACGCCGGCCTTGTAGTCCCGATCGAAAGAGCGTGGGTCGAAGGCCAAAAAGACGTCTAAGGGGTTCCAGAAGTAGGCCTTGCCGAAGGTGACGGCCTGACGGCCGATGGTGATGTCGGCAAAGGATAGCCGAAATTTCATGTTCAGCCGGTCCAACATGAGGGCCGCGCGAACCTGCCCTTCCTCGGCCCAGGCCCAGGTGGCGTCCAGCGCCCGGTAGCGAATGCCCGTACCGGAAGAAGAAAACAAGCCGGCACCGGACAGGCCACCGGAAGGCGCGGTGGTGGTGTTGAGATCCTGGACCCCATGGATTTCGTAGGTAAACCAGTCGGCCGGCTGACCGCCGAGCTCCAGGCGCAAGAGGGTCTGGGAGATGCCGTCACCGGGTCGGTCGTCGAAGAAGGCTGGAAAATCATAGTTGACCGTGGCCGCATTGACCGTACGAAAACTGCCGTCCAAGCCGAAAGAGGCGAAACGGTCGCCTACCAGGGCCTCGGCAGACCCGGCTGCGAGGCAGAAAAGGAAGAGCAGCGCCAAAGTTGTTGTACGTCCCATCAGAATCCTATGCCTCGGCCGAAATGTCCGGCTTTCCGTTGTGCTCGATCTGCCCGTCGTGCAAACGAATCAAGCGCTTGGCCCGGGTCATGACGGCACGATCGTGTGTGGAGAATAGGAAAGTTACTCCCTTTTCTTCATTGAGCTTGGCCATCAAATCGAGCAAGGCCGCAGCCGTCTTGCTGTCCACGTTGGCCGTGGGCTCGTCGGCCAGCACAAGGGCCGGCTCGCTGGCGATGGCCCGGGCGATGGCCACCCGCTGCTGCTGCCCACCGGAAAGCTCCCTGGGGAAACGGTGCTCCATGCCCGAAAGGCCCACCTGCTCCAAGATACCCATGACCCGTTCACGGCGCTTGGCCGCGGACATGCCCTGCAGCATGAGCACGTACTCGGCATTTTCGAAGGCGGTCAGCACGGGCAAAAGATTGTAGGCCTGAAAAACAAACCCAATACGCTGCATGCGCAGACGGGATAACTGGCTGCGATTCATCTGGGTCAGATCTTGCCCGTCCACGTATACAGTGCCCGAAGTAGGCTTGTCCAAACCGCTCATGATGTTCAGCATGGTGGACTTGCCCGAGCCCGAGGGGCCCGCGATGGCGGCGAAGTCACCCTTGGCCAGCTCCAGGTCCACGCCGCGAAGCGCATGCACCACCACGTCGCCCTGTCCATAATCTTTGACCACACCCTGTAATTTGATGATGGATTCCACGATTCTTCCCCTATCGCAGGACGTCGGCCACGGGAATGCGCTTGATGCGCCCCATGGGAAAAAGGCTCATGATCATCGTGGCACCGAAGATGGCACCTCCAAGCAGCAACATCATGGCTGGGTCCACCGCGGGCCGAAGCACTGTGTCGATGGAAAAACCGGATACGGCCAGGCCTTCCTCCATCATGGCCGAGACATCCAAGCCCTGCACATTGAAATACCAGGTCAAGCCCCCCCCCGCGCCCACGCCCAGCAATGCCCCCACCAAACCGATCAGAGCCGACTCGATGAAGACCTGGGCCTTGATGCGAGCCACCGAAGTGCCGATGGCAAGCAAGACGGCGAACTCCCGGCTGCGTTCGAGGACCGACATCAAGATGGTGTTGAAAATGGTGAAAAGAATCAAAAACATGATGATGCCCTGAAATACATAATTAGATCCCTTGTCCACGGCCATGAAGGCGGCCAGATCGGGCATGACCTCCTGCCAGGTGCGCAAGGCCTGCCCCTTGGCGAGAAGTTTTTGGACCTCCTCCATGACCAGGTCCCGATCGGCATCGGCCGTCAAAATGATGCCGAGCTGCGTCGCCTGATTCGGCTTCATATCGTAGAGTTTCCGCGCAAAGCCCAAGGGGATCTGAATGAAAAAACCGTCGACTTCGGTGGCACCGGTCTCAAAGATACCCCGCACCCTCACCAGTTCCTCCACCAGGTGGCCGTCCACGCTGTTGGAAGAAACAACCATCTTCTTGCCCACCTTGAGCTTCAATCGCTTGGCCAGCAAAGAACCAATGACGACCTTGGCCTCGTCGTCATCGGCCAGATATTCCCCAGCCACCATTTTCTTGGCCAAGGGGGTCTGGTCCCGCTCAGCCTTGGCGTCCACACCCAACACGACCACACCGATGGAGCCTGACCCACTCTTGGCCACCCCTTGTCCACTCACCAAGGCCTTGATGCGCTCGACTCCTTCGAGCCGACTCAGGCTTTTGGAAAGTTCCTCGGTCCCTTCCATGACCAAATCGATGGCCGGGGCGTCCCTATATTCTTTGTGCTCCACGGTCAGGTGTCCCGCCTGCATGCGCACGGCCTCATCGGTCAGTTTGTCGTACATGCCGTCCGACATGGCGATGAAAAAGATGGCGATGGTCAAACTGAATACGATGGAAGTCAAGGTAATGATGGTGCGCCGCTTGTTGCGCCAGATGCTGCGCCAAGCCACTTTGAGTAACATCGCTGCCTCCTCCCACTATACGTGCTGCATGGCGCGCACGGGATTCAAGCGCGCCGCTTTGACTGCCGGATACAAGGACGCCAACACACAGACCAAGAGAGTCACCAGCACCGGCTGTATGACTCCTTTGACAGTGAAGGCAGCTCGCCACATGGGCTCAAAAGCCACGCCCTCCAGGAAAAGGTCTCCACCGGCCGCCGACAAATCAATGGGGGAAGCAGCCAGGTAGGCGATGCCCAAAACGCCCAAACCCGCACCCAGCAAGCAAGAAAAAAGCCCCAGGGTGAAAGCTTCAATGGTCACATCCTTCAAGATGCGCCAAGGCGTGGTGCCCAAAGCCTTGAGCATGCCGAACTCGCGGATTCGTTCGTAGGTGGCCATGAGCATGGTGTTCATCACGCCGAGGCCCGCGGCCAACAGGAAAATGAGAGCAAAAATCCACATGCCCGCATCCCACATACTCATCATGTCCGCCAAGCTGGGACTGAGTTCCCTCCATGTTTTGACATCCAGCTCGGCCTCCGCGCCTTGCTCCAAGCCGCCCATGGTCGCAACGACTTGTTCGGGACTCATGCTGTCTCTGGCGTTCAAGGCAATTTCTTGGATACGACCACCGGACACGAAAAGCTCGGCAAAATCCACCTTGTGGATGATTGCAGCCGAACGATCAATCTCTTCACCCACGGTTTTCAAAATGCCGGTCACCACGAAGAGTTCGTTGCCCAAAGAGCCGTCGGCCGCTTGCACCACGGCCACAACCTCGGTGCCCACTTCAGCGTGCAGAGTCCGAGCCAGCTTCCGGCCCAGCACCAACTCACGCACCGGACGACCCATGTAGGATCGGCCCTCCGCTTTCTCCGAAAGGAAACGACCTTTCATGATTTTCTTCGGCAAATCGAAGGCCACTTTCTCCCGCGCCGGATCAACCCCCCAATATCTGGCACCGGCAGATTTGGTTCCCACGCTCACCAAACCGTAGCCAAAAGAACGAGGGGCAGCCTTGATGCCGGCTTTGTCGGCAATCCCCAAAAGTGCGTCGGCCTTATCCACCGCCTTATAAAAAGATCGATCCTCCAGGTAGCCGGGTGCATGGATCTGCGCGTCACCGATAACGAGGTGGGTGATGTTATGCATGGTGTCGACCTTCATCCCGCGCATCAAACCGAAGGTCAGCACCAAAACAGCCGTGCTCAGACAAACCGCCGCGGCTGTGATGCCGGTGCGACGGCCGTTGCGCCAGATGTTGCGCCAGGCAACTCGAAAGCTGTTCATGGCCTTATGCCTATCTCTGAAGAGCCCGCAGGCTGAATTGCTGCTTGGACATCTTTACGTCGAATTTCATCTCGTCATATTTCACTTCGGTGAACTCCGAGGGCTTGTCCGCCGGCACCACGCGCATCAGGCTGGGTACGATGCGATCCCCCATTTTTTGTGGCGCTGAAAACACCATGGTGCGGGCCAGGTTCATGTCCTCGTCGTAGTAGAGCTGCTTGACCGGCAAGTAGCCCTCGGCCAAGACCTCCACCACCACCTTGCCCCAGACCACGGCCGCATCCTCCTTGGGCTTGCAGATGATTTCGATGATCTTTTGCCCCTCCCGCTCGCCCTGAAAACCGATCGAAAAATCGTAGTCATCGGCCATGCGGCTTTCCTTGATCAGATCGTCATTGGTGAAGTGGCTGCCCATCCAGGAGCCCCCCATCATGGACGAGGGCACCTTGATGGTGCGCTTGACCTTGGGCAGGTAGTTCCAAATCTTGTTGCCGTTCTTCAAGGTGGACGTGCCCTTCTCCTTCTTGGGCGCCAGGATGCGAATGAGGGATTTTTCCTTGCCCAGAGACCAGAACTCGGCGGTCATCTCCCGCGCCCAATGTTCGGTCTTGACCTTCATGGTGAGCTTGCCATGCGCGGATTCACCCCGGTACAGATCATCAACCCGGTCCAGGATTTGCCGAGGCGTCAATTCAGCCGCCGCGAGCGGTAGGCTTATCATCAGGACCAAAAAGACGGCCAGGGGGATGGTTTTCAAATTGCTCATTTCTGCCTCCTGCCTGATTTGGTTTTTTTCTTCGTTGCTTCAAATCGTTCAATGAGTCGGGGCATTTCTTCCTGGAAAAAACGCCACAAGCCCAAGAACCCCTCCAGTCGGTCTTTTTGTCGCGGAGGCCTATCGTCGATAATCTCTAAGCCTCGCTCAGCCAACCGGATAAAGGCATCCATGATCTTCACTTCACTGTGAAGCAAGCTGGCCGGGTCTTTGGGGAAACGATAAAACTTGCCTCGCTGCCCAAGCACCCCCACCCTTTCTAGTGCTCCTTGAGCCAGAAGCAAACGAGTGGCCGTACTGATGGAGCCCTTGCTCACGCCCAGCACCTCAGCCAACTGCGCGGCCGACTGCTCCGGCGGATCACAGACAATCAACCAGCCCATGATCCGGCCCGCCATCCGTGGAATGCCGAAACGCTCGAAAAGAATACCGAAATCCTCGGCAAAAGACTGAAGCGCTTCAATTCGCTTTGGATCGTCCATAACCTGACCTCC
>JAFCZJ010000134.1 GCA_019314375.1 Deltaproteobacteria bacterium
CAGCTCCTGTACCTTCGTGATCGCCGAGGTCAACGTGGTCTTGCCGTGATCAACGTGGCCGATGGTGCCCACATTGACGTGCGGTTTCGTTCTCGAATATTTTTCCTTGGCCATCTATCGCTCCTTTGACATCTAAGCCGCCAAAATTCTTGCTTGGCAAAATTACGCCCGCTGGCGGATCGATTTCCATCATCGTAAGGAGCAAAGGTCTGGGGACAACGCGGCCGCCGTTACCGAGAAAGCACAGATATCTCGTCAACGACAGCACACACGAAAGCGCTTCACGCTTTACGTGTTCATCCTGAATCAGAAAGGGTACGGAGAGAGTGGGTCAGCGGCGCACTGCCGAAGCATGGGCGTTTACCATGCCTGGAACGGGCAGCCGTCTATTGGGGGTTTCTAACCTGGGACGCGGTGGCTCATTACCGATCGGTCATGTGCATGGGTTGCGACCGAACGATACAACCATTCGGTCTCGCACACATCCGGGGAGCTCGAGCTCGCCAATCGGGTTTTCAAAGAACCTAGGATGAAGCCCTGCGGGCTTCGCCAGCTACCAGCGGTAGTGAGCGAAGGCCTTGTTGGCTTCAGCCATTTTGTGGGTGTCTTCGCGCTTCTTGATGGAACTCCCACGATTGTTCGCCGCATCAATCAACTCCGCGGCCAAACGTTCCACCATGGTCTTCTCGCCCCGCGCACGGGCATAACTAATGAGCCACCGCATTCCAAGAGCGGTACGACGCTGGGCACGAATCTCGACAGGCACCTGATAGGTGGCACCACCGACTCTTCGCGCCTTGACTTCCAAAACGGGCTTAACATTATCCATGGCCCGCTTGAACATCTTCAGGGGTTCCTCGTTCGCGCGCTTCTCGATGATGTCCATGGCTCCATAAAAAATACGCTCAGCCAAAGACTTCTTCCCACGCTCCATCATGTTGTTCATAAACTTCGCGACCAACCGGTCATGAAACTTCGGGTCCGGATTGATCTTACGCTTCGGTACTTCGCGACGACGAGGCATCTCAATACTCCTAATAAATTACTTGGGCCGCTTGGCGCCGTACTTCGACCGACTTTGACGACGTTCCGTCACACCGACCGAATCCAGGGCACCGCGGATGACATGGTAGCGCACACCGGGCAAGTCCTTCACACGACCGCCACGGATAAGCACAACCGAGTGCTCCTGCAAATTGTGGCCTTCACCGGGAATGTACGACGTAACTTCAAAACCATTGGTCAGACGCACACGCGCCACCTTGCGAAGGGCCGAGTTGGGCTTCTTCGGTGTGGTGGTGTACACACGCACGCAAACACCGCGGACCTGAGGGCAAGACTTCATCGCTGGTGCCTTGGTGCGAGCCTTGATGAGCTTGCGGCTCTTGCGGATCAGTTGATTAATCGAAGGCATCTGTTTTCCTCTTCTTCTTCTCTCTCCGGGGCAAGAAAAAGCCATCGGAAATTTGGAGCCCGGATAATAGGGACGGGCGCGGGTTCTGTCAAGCAAATTCTTTATTTATGTACACCTTTTTCCGACCCGGTTGGGTTTGGCCCCAACCCTCGCCGGAGGCCTCATGAAAGGCCTAAGTTTCCAACCAGTTGTCAACTCACAGGCGAAGTCTGGTCCAAGTCACTCCGCTCATCATCAGCCTCTTCGATGAGCGGCTCGGGCTGCTTAACCTCAATCTCACGCTTCTTGTAGGTGGGCAAGCCGGTCCCGGCAGGGATGAGCCGACCCATCAAGACGTTCTCTTTGAGTCCGACGAGCGGATCCACTTTGCCCTGAATGGCCGCCTCGGTCAGCACCTTGGTGGTCTCCTGAAACGAAGAAGCAGACAGGAAGCTATCGGAAGACAAAGCGGCCTTGGTGATCCCGAGTAACATGGGCTCACCGATGGCCGGCCGGCCACCCTCGGACATGACTTTGTCATTCTCCGCCTCGAAGGTCCGACGATTCACATGTTCATCCACCAAGAAGTTTGTGTCGCCCACATCCTGGACTCGGATGCGGCGCAACATCTGGCGAACAATGACCTCAACGTGCTTGTCGTTAATGCGCACGCCCTGCAATCGGTAAACTTCTTGGATTTCGTTGACCAGATACTTGGCCAACTCCTTCTCGCCCAAAACCTTCAGAATGTCATGGGGGTTGGCCGAACCGTCCATCAAAGCCTCGCCGGCTTTGATGACGTCACCCTCGTGCACGCTGATGTGCTTGCCCTTGGCAATCAAGTATTCTTTGGCTTCACCAATCTCCGGGGTGATGATTACGCGACGCTTGCCCTTCAAGTCTTTGCCGAAACTCACGTGGCCATCGATCTCGGAAATGATGGCCACGTCTTTCGGCTTGCGCGCCTCAAACAACTCGGCCACGCGTGGCAACCCGCCGGTGATATCCTTGGTCTTGGTGGTTTCGCGCGGGATCTTGGCCAACATGTCTCCGGCTTCGAGCACCTGATCTTCAGCAACCAAAATATTGGCACCCACCGGCATCAAGTAACGGGCCATCAGCTTGTCATCCGCCAGCTTGAGGGTGCGATTGGGGTCCTTGGGATCTTTGATGGAGATACGGGGTCTGGCGTCAGGGTCCTTGCTTTCCACGATGACGCGACTGATCAAACCGGTCACCTCATCGGTTTTCTCCTCCATGGTCACGCCCTGGAGGATGTCACCGAACTTGACCACACCGCTGACCTCGGTCAACAGGGACATGGCAAATGGATCCCATTCGGCCAAGATGGTTTTGGCCTCTACGGCATTTCCATCGGGCACTAGGAGACGCGCGCCGTAGACCACCGGATACTTCTCTCTCTCGCGACCACTCTTGTCAGCGACGGCGATCTCGCCGTTGCGATTCATGACGACGTAGACCTGTCTCTTGCCATCCTTCTTTTCCACAACATTCAAATTGTGGTAGCGCACAAAGCCAGTGGTTCTGCATTCAATCGAGCTCTGCTCAGCGCGACGCGTTGCGGTACCACCGATATGGAAGGTACGCATGGTCAGCTGGGTGCCTGGCTCGCCGATGGATTGTGCGGCGATGACGCCGACGGCTTCGCCCAAGTTCACGTGCATGCCTCGGGCCAAATCACGACCGTAGCACTTGGCGCAGATGCCCTTGGGGGCCCGGCAGGTCAAGACCGATCGAATATGTACTTTCTCCAGGCCTGCATCACGAATGAGTTCGACCTTCTTCTCGTCGATCTCCTCATTGGCCCGCACCAACACCTCACCGGTCAAGGGGTCCTTCATGTCGTCGAGGGCCACGCGGCCCAACACCCGCTCACTCAGCGGCTGAATGATCTCACCGCCTTCGACCAATGGGGTCATATAAATGCCGTCCATGGTCCCGCAGTCGTATGAATGGATGGTGGCATCCTGGGCCACGTCCACCAGACGTCGAGTCAAGTAACCCGAGTTGGCGGTTTTCAAGGCCGTATCGGCCAGACCCTTGCGTGCGCCGTGGGTAGAAATAAAATACTGCAGCACAGTCAGGCCTTCACGGAAGTTGGCGGCGATCGGCGTCTCGATGATCTCGCCAGAGGGCTTGGCCATCAATCCACGCATACCGGCCAGCTGACGGATTTGCTGTTGGGAACCCCGGGCACCCGAATCTGCCATCATGTAAATGGAGTTGAAGCTGGGCATGTGGCGGGTATCACCGTCCGGCCCTTTCACGTCCTCGGAGCTGATCCCCTGCATCATTTCCGTGGCCACTTGCTCGGTGGCCTCGGCCCAAACGTCAATGACCTTGTTGTAGCGCTCGCCGTCGGTGATGAGACCCTCGGTGTACTCGTGGTTGACGGTGCCTAACTCCTTTTGTGCTTCGTCCAAGATCCGGACCTTGGATTCGGGGATGGCCATGTCGTCCATGCAGATGGAAATGCCGGCGATGGTGGCATAAGTAAAACCCAAGGTGCGCAGTCGATCGGCCAGCAATACGGTCTTCTTCTGACCACCGATGCGGTAACAAACGTCGATGACCTTGGCCAAAGCCTTCTTGTCCATGACCTGGTTGACGAATTCAAACGGGATTCCCTCGGGCACGATCTCATAGATCAGAATCCGGCCCATCACCGTTTCAAGCACCTTGCCATCTATGCGCACCTTGATCTTGGCTTGCAGATCCACCGCGCCCGCATCGTAGGCCTGACGAGCAGCATCGGGACTGGCGAAGGTCATGCCCTCCCCTTGCGCAAAGGCCCGGTCACGAGACATATAGTAACAACCCAAAACGATGTCCTGGGTCGGTACGATGATGGGGCTACCGTTGGCCGGCGACAGAATATTGTTCGTCGACATCATCAAGACGCGAGCTTCCATCTGCGCCTCGACGGAAAGAGGCACATGCACCGCCATTTGGTCGCCGTCAAAGTCGGCGTTGAAAGCCACACAGACCAATGGATGCAAGCGGATGGCCTTGCCTTCGATGAGCACAGGCTCGAAAGCCTGGAAACCCAAACGATGCAAAGTCGGGGCGCGGTTGAGCATGACCGGGTGTTCCCGAATGACCTCTTCAAGAATATCCCAAACTTCACCCTGCTCTCGTTCTACCATGCGTTTGGCGCTCTTGATGGTCGTCACAAAGCCGCGGTCTTCCAGCTTGCTGTAGATGAAGGGCTTGAAAAGCTCCAGGGCCATCTTCTTGGGCAAACCGCACTGGTGCAGTTTCAACTCAGGGCCCACCACGATGACCGAACGACCGGAGTAATCCACACGCTTGCCCAGCAGGTTCTGCCGGAAACGCCCTTGCTTGCCCTTGAGCATGTCACTCAAAGACTTAAGCGGCCGTTTGTTGGGTCCTGTGATGACCTTGCCGCGCCGACCATTGTCGAACAAAGCATCCACCGCCTCTTGAAGCATGCGCTTCTCATTGCGGATGATGATCTCCGGGGCGTTGAGCTCCTGCAGTCGCTTCAGGCGATTGTTGCGATTGATGACCCGGCGGTACAAATCATTCAAGTCAGAGGTGGCAAAACGGCCACCATCCAAAGGCACCAAGGGCCGCAAATCCGGCGGGATGACCGGAATCACTTCCAGGATCATCCACTCGGGCTTGTTGCCCGACACGCGGAAGGCCTCGGCCACCTTCAGACGCTTGGCGAGTTTCTTGCGCTTGGCGTCGGAGGTAGAGATCTTCATTTCCTTGCGCAAGATCACCGTCAGTTGCTCAATATCGAGGTCCTTGAGCAATTCCTGGATGGCCTCGGCACCCATCTCAGCACGGAAGGTGTCCGCCCCAAACTCCTCAATGAAGGCATAGTACTTTTCTTCAATGATGACCTGGCCCTTTTCCAGAGAAGTCTCACCCGGGTCGAGCACGATGTAGGCTTCGCAGTACAGAACCTTCTCAAGTTCCTTGAGCGTGATATCCAGCAGGGTGCCGATACGAGAAGGCAAGCTCTTAAGAAACCAAATATGCGCCACGGGTGTAGCCAGGCTGATGTGGCCCATACGCTCGCGCCGCACCTTGCTCTGGATAACCTCGACGCCGCATTTTTCGCAAACCACGCCTCGATGCTTCATGCGCTTGTATTTGCCGCAATTGCACTCGTAGTCCTTGACGGGCCCAAAAATCTTGGCGCAAAAAAGACCGTCGCGTTCCGGCTTGAATGTCCGGTAGTTGATGGTTTCCGGCTTCTTCACCTCACCATGGGACCACTCCCGAATTTTAACCGGGCTGGCCAATCCAATGCGGATGGCTGAGAAGCTCAAGGGATCTTTCGGTTTCTCGAAGAAATTGATGAAGATGTCTTTCAAGACGATCTCCTTTATCGCGTGATTTCGTTTGCCGCGTCAGGGTCCAAAAACTTAATTCACTCGGTCTTTGCCGGTCTTTCCCTCTTCAAGCAACTCCACGTCCAGGCCCAAGCTCTGCATCTCTTTGACCAGGACGTTAAAGGCCTCGGGTAAACCCGACTCCAGAACCTGCTCGCCCTTAACGATGGCTTCGTACATCCGGGTTCTGCCAGCCACGTCATCGCTCTTGACGGTCAAGAATTCCTGCAGACAATAGGCCGCGCCGTATGCCTCCATCGCCCAGACCTCCATCTCTCCCAAACGCTGACCGCCAAACTGAGCCTTGCCGCCCAGGGGCTGCTGCGTCACCAGAGAGTAAGGCCCGATGGAACGGGCGTGAATCTTATCATCCACCAAATGATGGAGCTTCATCATATACATGGAACCCACGGTCACATCATGGCGAAAAGGCTCACCACTCCGACCATCGAACAAGACGGTCTGGCCACTGCCGGGTAATCCCGCCAGGTCCAACAACTTCCGGATGTCCACCTCATGGGCGCCATCAAAAACCGGGGTGGCCATGCGCACGCCATCATCTACCAAATTGGCCAAGCGAACGACGTCCGCATTGGACAAACCATCGATGAAAGCATTGCTCTCGTCGCTGCCGTAGATGCGCTTGAGCCTGTCACGTACGGCGTCCGCGCCGGAGCCATTCTCCAACATCTCCTGGATCTGACGGCCCAAGTGCCGGGCCGCCCAGCCCAGATGAGTCTCGAGGATTTGGCCCACATTCATGCGGGAGGGCACGCCCAGAGGGTTCAAAACAATGTCCACCGGCGTTCCGTCGGGCATATAGGGCATGTCTTCTTCTGGCAGAATGCGGGATACGACGCCCTTGTTGCCGTGCCGGCCCGCCATCTTGTCGCCCACGGACAGCTTGCGCTTGATGGCAATAAAAACTTTGACCATCTTGATGACGCCCGGCGGCAACTCATCGCCCTTCTTCATGCGATCAATCTTGTCGCCGAAAACCATCTTCACCAGATCAACCTGCTCGTGGAAGTTGTCCACCACCCGGTCGATCTTGACATTGACCTTGTCGTCGCTGGTGCGAGCATCGCGCCAACTGTTGTCCGGCAGTTCTTCGATTACCTCGTCGGTAAAAGGCTTGCCGCGAGAAACGATGGTCTTTCCCTGGCTGTCAACCAGACGAGCCGATGCGTTTTTCCCTTTAAGCAGCTTGTGAATCTTCTTGCGTGCCGAATCGGTGACGATCTTGATCTCGTCGTTCTGATCCTTGAGCAGACGTGCCTCTTCGCTGTCTTCGATCTCGCGAGTGCGATCGTCCTTCTCCACGCCCTTGCGTGAGAATACTCGGGCATTGATGACGGTGCCCTGAATACCAGGAGGAACGCGCAGGGATGTGTCGCGCACATCGCCAGCTTTCTCGCCAAAAATGGCTCGAAGCAGCTTCTCCTCCGGGCTCAGTTGTGTCTCACCCTTTGGTGTGATCTTGCCAACCAGGACGTCGCCGGGCTTCACTTCCGCGCCGATGCGCACGATGCCACTTTCGTCCAGGTCGGCCAGTGCTTCCTCGCCCACGTTGGGGATGTCCCGAGTGATCTCTTCGCGCCCCAGCTTGGTATCTCGGGCCGTGCAGTCCTGTTCTTCGATGTGGATCGAAGTATAACTATCGTCTTTGACCACACGCTCGCTGATGAGGATGGAATCCTCAAAATTGTATCCACCCCAGGGCATGAAGGCCACGGTCATGTTCTGACCCAGGGCCAACTCGCCGACGGAGGTGGCCGGGCCATCGGCCAAAACGTCACCCACCTTGACCTTGTCGCCACGCTGCACGATGGGCTTCTGGTTCAAGCAGGTGTTTTGGTTCGATCGCTGGAACTTGATCAGGTTGTAGATATCGACTTCGCTGCCCACCTCGGCACCAGCGGTGCCTGTCGTCTTGACAACAATACGTGTGGCATCCACCGAATCCACCACGCCATCACGCCGTGCCACGGCGCAAACGCCGCTATCACGCGCCACGATCTTTTCCAAACCGGTACCGATGAGCGGAGAGGCGGTGCGCACCAAGGGCACAGCCTGGCGCTGCATATTGGAGCCCATCAAAGCCCGGTTGGCATCGTCGTTCTCCAAAAATGGAATCAAGGAGGCGGCCACTGAAACCAACTGATTGGGCGACACGTCCAGCAAATCCACTGCCTTGGCGTCTACGATCACGAACTCACCAGAATGTCGAGCCGTGACCTGATCGCTGGTCAACTTGCCCCGGCTGTCCAGTTCGACGTTGGCCTGGGCAATAACATGCCCCTCTTCCTCTAGGGCTGAAAAGAACCTCACCTCGCCGGTCAGCTTTCCACCTTTGACGATTTGATAAGGAGTCTCTACAAAACCAAACTCGTTGACCCGTGCATAGGTCGACAGGCTGGCGATCAAACCGATGTTGGGACCTTCAGGGGTCTCGATGGGACAAATTCGACCGTAGTGTGTGTTGTGTACGTCCCGAACCTCAAAACCAGCACGCTCGCGAGTCAAACCACCGGGGCCCAGTGCGCTCAAACGCCGCTTGTGAGTCACCTCGCTCAGCGGGTTGGTCTGGTCCATGAACTGACTGAGCTGGCTGGAACCAAAGAACTCCTTGATGACAGCTGTGACCGGCTTGGCGTTGATCAAGTCGTGAGGCATCAGGGTTTCGATTTCCTGCAGACTCATGCGCTCCTTGATCGCGCGTTCCATACGCACCAGTCCGATGCGGTACTGGTTCTCCAACAACTCGCCCACCGAACGCACACGCCGATTGCCCAGATGGTCGATGTCGTCAACGGTGCCCCGACCATCTCGCAGACCAAGCAGGTAGCGCACGGTCTCCAAAATGTCCTTCTTGGTAAGCACAACGTTGTCCAAAGGCTCATTGAGGCCGAACTTGTAGTTCAGCTTCAGCCGGCCCACTCGGCTCAAGTCGTAACGCTCGGGGTTGAAAAACAGGTTGAGAAACAGCTTTTGGGCCGAATCCATGGTGGGGGGATCGCCCGGACGCAAGCGACCGTATATCTCCAAAATCGATTCTTCGGGCGAGTTGACCTTGTCATCCAAGAGCGTCTCGCGAAGCCAGGGGCCCACGTTCAGACCGTCGATGTAAAGAATTTCCAACTCTTCCACATCGTGCTTGCGCAGAAGATCGATCTTCGTTTCGGTCAACTCCTCATTGCACTCCATGAGGATCTCGCCGGTCTCTTCGTCGATGACGTCGTGGGCTGCCACGCGACCCAGGATCTCTTCCTTTTGCACGGGCAGGCACTTCAGGCCCAACTCCTTGAAACGCGCGATGGCGCGCCGGTTGAACTTTCGATTCTTGGGCACCAGTATCCGATGCGTATCGGGATCGCGCACTTCCCGGATCGCGCGCGTCTCGGGCAGGCGATCATAATCAATGCTCTTGGTGAACTTGCCGCCCTTCTCAAAGCGAATATACTCGGTGTCATAGTAGTAATTGAGCAGCTCTTCCGCCGAGTAACCCAAAGCCCTGAGCAATACCGTGGCGGGCAGCTTGCGCCGCCGATCGATACGCACGAAAACCTTGTCGCGCACATCAAACTCGAAATCAAGCCAGGAGCCCCGGTAAGGGATAACCCGAGCCGAGTACAGAAGCTTGCCCGAGGAGTGTGTCTTGCCGTGGTCGTGGTTAAAAAAGACGCCGGGCGAGCGATGCAACTGGCTCACCACCACTCGTTCGGTGCCGTTGATGATGAAGGTGCCGTGCTCGGTCATGATCGGGATTTCCCCGAAATAGACCTCCTGCTCCTTCACGTCACGAATGGACTTGGTGCCCGTCTCTTCGTCCTTGTCCCAAACGACCAAACGAATCACCACCTTGACGGGAGCGGCATAGGTCATACCCCGCTGGTGACATTCGTCCACATCGTATTTGGGCTTCTCAAGCAGGTAATTGACGAATTCCAATGACGAGGTCTCGTTGAAGTCCCTGATGGGGAACACACTCTTGAAGACCCCTTGCAGACCGACGTCCTTGCGCTGCTCCGAAGGCACATCTGCCTGCAGATACTTAGCGTAGGACTGCTTCTGCACGTCAATCAAGTTCGGAATATCAACAACCTGCCGAATGCGAGCAAAACTCTTGCGGAGGCTGAAATTGTTCTGGATCACCGAGGCCATGCGTTGCTCCTGGTCCAATGCGTGGCCAATGGCCACACGCCCGCGAAACATTCCTTCCGGCCGACGCAGTCGCGCCGGCCGGAAGGTACCAGAATCAAACGATCTACTTCAGCGCGACCTTGGCGCCTGCGTCTTCCAATTTCTTCTTGGCTTCTTCCGCAGACTCCTTGTCCACGCCTTCTTTGACCGCCTTCGGCGCTGAATCGACCAAGTCCTTGGCGTCCTTGAGACCCAGACCCGTCAACTCGCGAACGGCCTTGATGACCTTGATCTTCTCGTTGCCCATTTCTTCCAAAATCACGTCAAACTCGGTCTGTTCTTCTACTGGCGCGGCAGCAACACCCATCATGGGCATCGCCATGGGAGCAGCCGCTTCGACGCCCCATTTGTCTTCAAGTTCTTTACGCAATTCGTTCAAGTCGATGACCGACAGATTGCTCAGATGATCGATCAGTTGCTCTTTCGTGATTTCCGCCATGGTTCTTCTCCTCAAGCTCGGGTTCTCTCTCCGAGACCCGAAATCAATTGTTCAACCAAAAATTACGCGTTTTCCAGTTTGTCTGCCTGCGCCTTAAGCACGCCCAGGAAATCCCTCGGCACACCGTTCAAGACACCCAGGAACTTCTGCGAAGGACCGTTCATGACCGACAGCAACATGGCCATCAGATCCTTGCGGCCGCCGAGTTTGGATATCTCGGTCAGACCGCTCTCGCCAAGCACCTCGTCCTCGATGAATCCACCTTTGATCTTCAACTTGTCGTTGTCTTTGGCGAATTCAACAGCCACGCGGGCCGCCGCGACCGGATCGTCGCTGCCGAAGCCGATGCCCGTGGGACCCGTAAGTTGATCCTTGAGCCCCTCGTAGACCGTCCCGGTCACCGCGATGCTGGTCAGCGTATTCTTGACCACGTGGTACGAAACATTCTGCTCGCGAAACTTCCTGCGAAGATCCGTGATTTGAGCAACGTTCAGCCCACGGAAGTCCGTCAGGACACCGCCCTGGCTGGATTCGAACAAATCCTTAAGTTCTTCGACGACTTTTGAACGCTCCGCTCTTCCTTTGCTCATCTTCTTTTCCACGATTCATCACCTCCTTTCCCCGACTCCCAAGCTGGAAGCCTTTCTCTTCTTGAAAAGCCCCGGTAGTGAGAAGGGGAAGGATGCACTGCGTCATCACTTTCTTCCCTGTCTCGGCAGGCGAAGTCGTTCAACTTCATTACCCCAATTATTGGGACCTGCGGTCTTCGACCGGAAGCCACTAAAGGCCACAAACTACAAAGCCAACGCCAACGCACCAAAATCGTTGAGGTCTATTTTGACGCCAGGACCCATGGTGGTTGAAATCGCCACAACCTTGATATAGATGCCCTTGGCAGAGGCCGGCCTCGCCTTGAGCAACGCGTCCACCAGGGCCCCCAGGTTCTCTTTCAGCTTCTGTGAGTCAAAGGAGATTTTTCCGACGGGGGCATGCACGATGCCTTCTTTGTCCACGCGGAAATCCACCTTGCCGGCCTTGGCTTCAGTTACCGCCTTGGCGATATCCATGGTCACGGTACCGACCTTGGGGTTGGGCATCATGCCGCGGGGGCCCAGGATGCGACCCAGCTTGCCAGCCACGCCCATCATATCCGGGGTGGCGACGCATTTATCAAAATCCATGAAGCCACCCTGGATCTTCTCGGCCAGGTCTTCCGCGCCAACGATGTCCGCGCCGGCATCCTCGGCTTCCTTGGCCTTCTCTCCCTTGGCGAAGACTGCTACCCGCAGGACCTTGCCGACACCATGGGGTAAGACCACGGCACCTCGTACCATCTGATCGGAATACTTGGGATTAACACCCAAGTTGACGGCCACATCCACCGTTTCGTCAAACTTGGCGTAGGCCATTTCCTTGATCATGACCAAGGCTTCATCGACCATGTAGCGATTGTAGCGATCTACCGTCGCGCGACCCTTGCGATATTGTTTACCGTGTCTCGGCATGACTTCCTCCAAGCAGTTCAATCGTCCGCATCAATCGAATGCGCGACTCCTGCCTTCATTGATTCCTTCAACCTTCGACCACATCAATGCCCATGGACCTGGCCGTACCCGCGATGATATTCGTGGCCGCATCGATGTCATTGGCATTCAGGTCAACCATCTTGAGCTCGGCGATTTCCTTCAGCTGGCTCTTCTTGATTTTCCCAGCTTTTTCTTTGCCCGGGTTGTCGCTGCCCTTGGGGATATTCATGGACTTCAGGATCAACACCGCGGCCGGGGGGGTCTTGGTAATGAAAGAAAACGACCGATCCTGATAGACCGTGATGACCACGGGGATAAGCATCCCGGCGTCCTTCTGGGTCCGGGAGTTAAAGGACTTGCAGAACTCCATGATGTTGACGCCGTGCTGGCCCAAGGCCGGACCCACGGGGGGTGCGGGATTGGCTTTCCCCGCGGTGACCTGCAACTTAATCATACCCATGATCTTTTTTGCCATAACCTTGCTCCTGCAAATTTCAGGTCTTTTCGACCTGAACGAAATCCATTTCGACCGGAGTAGCCCGACCGAAAATACTGACCAATACGCGCAATTTGCCCTTCTCCGACTCAACGTCATCGATCACGCCGTTGAAATTGGCGAAGGGACCGTCCACCACACGAACAGAATCACCCTTTTCAAACAAGATCTTGGGCGTCAGTCGTTCGGCACCTTGTAGCATCTGCTTGGAAATCCGACGTACCTCATGCTCAGGCACAGGCAAGGGTCGAGTCGAATTGCCCACGAAACCCGTGATTTTGGGCGTGGACTTGACAAGGTACCAGGTCTCTTCCGTCAAGGCCATTTCGACCAACATATAACCTGGGAAGAATTTGCGCTTGGAAGTACGCCGCTTGCCGCGCCGCATTTCAACAACCTCTTCCGTCGGAATAAGCAGATCGCCGAAGTGGTCAACCAACTCTTCCCGCTTGATGCGCTCTTCTAAGGCCTGCCTTGCCTTGTTCTCGTAACCTGAATAGGTATGCACCACATACCACAGCATCGGCTTTTTGTCCGGGGCAGGCTCGCCTTGCTCTTCGCCAGACGCCTGCTCGCCTTGCTCTTCGCCAGACGCCTGCTCGCCTTGCTCTTCGCTAGACGTTTTCTCGCCTTGCTCAGCCGCACCCGCAGTGCTTACAGCCTGCTGCTCGACCGGAGGCAATTCTTCTGGCTCCGCCTTGCCGCCGACCATCTCTTTGTTTTCTGAATCGCTCATGCCGCCCTAGCTCCAAACCGATTGGTCACACCGAGGTGACACTGGGATACAACCAATCCATGACGCTCGACCAGAAAAAGTCAAACAAGCCCAACAAAAAGGCCATAATGAACACCGTGACCAAAACCACAATGGTCGCGCTGCGCGTCTCGTGAGCGTTTGGCCAAGTGACCTTGCGCAACTCAACAATGACCTCATTGAGCAAACCCGAGTACTTGGGGCTGCGATACATGCGGATCCCCATCACCAATGCCAGAGTCAAACCCAGCAGGGTGGTCAGGGTAAACCGCTCACTCAGCAACTCATAGTTGAAGTCGGTGAGGCTGGTCCAAGCCATGATCTGAGTTAACAATTTATCCGTCAGCACCCACACCAACAGTGCGCTGACAAAATAGAATAGTGCAATCCAACGACGGTTCTGGCTCATGTGAACCCCGATCCGTGGGGGGTGAAGAAGTAAGCGGGCCAGGAAGGAATCGAACCCTCAGCCTATGGTTTTGGAGACCATTGCTCTACCAATTGAGCTACTGACCCGAAACATCCTCCACACCCGGAAAACAGTTCCAAGACTTACTTGGATTCCTTGTGTTCTGTATGGCGCCTGTCAAATGGACAGTACTTTTTTAGGCGATACTTCTCAGGATGCTGTTTCTTGTTGCGCGTCGCCGTGTAGTTGCGCCGCTTGCATTCGGTACATTCAAGCGTCACGATAATTCGATTCATGGTTCCGTCTCGCTTCCCCTACTCGATGATTTCAGTAACAACGCCAGCGCCGACCGTGCGGCCACCCTCGCGAATGGCGAAGCGCAACTCTTGCTCCATCGCGATGGGCTGTATCAACTTGACGTCCACCGAAATGTTATCGCCGGGCATCACCATCTCT